>JAJZEQ010000314.1 GCA_021851345.1 Pseudomonadota bacterium | reverse complement strand
CAATGGCGGTCGACAAGCGCGAGCGCATCGCGCGCGAAACCATGGAGATCTACGCTCCCATCGCCAACCGGCTCGGGCTCAACGATGTCCATCACGAACTGCAGGACCTGAGTTTTAAATACCTGCATCCCAATCGCTATGGGGTACTGGCAAAAGCGCTCCTGGTGGCCCGCGGCAACCGGCGCGAGGTGGTCAGCAAGATCCTGGACGCGATCCGGCAGGCGCTTGCCGGAGCCAACATCCAGGCCGAAGTGACCGGCAGGGAAAAAGACATCTACAGCATCTACAAAAAAATGCAGAGCAAGTCGCTGGCCTTTGCTGAGGTGCTGGATATCTACGGCTTCCGCGTGCTGGTGAACGATTTTGCTTCCTGCTATGTGGCGCTGGGGGCGCTGCACAGCCTGTACAAGCCGATTCCCGGCAAGTTCAAGGATTACATCGCCATCCCCAAGGTCAACGGCTATCAATCGCTGCACACCACGCTGTTCGGCCCGTTCGGCACACCCATCGAAATCCAGATACGCACCCACGAAATGCACAGGATCGCGGAAGCCGGTGTCGCCTCGCACTGGCTGTACAAGAGCGGCCATGATTCGATCAACGACCTGCACACCAAGACCCACCAGTGGCTGCAGGAGCTGCTGGAAAGCCTGAGCCAGAGCAGCGATTCGTCCGAATTCCTTGAACACCTCAAGGTGGACCTGTTTCCCGACGAAGTGTATGTGTTCACCCCCAAGGGCAAGATTCTTTCATTGCCGCGCGGCGCGACCGGGGTGGATTTCGCTTACAGCGTGCACACCGACATCGGCAACCGCTGCATTGCCATCAAGGTGAACCATGAGCTGGTGCCGCTGCGCAGCGAACTCAGGAATGGCGATCGCGTGGAAGTGATTACCGCACCCAACGCCAAGCCCAATCCGGCCTGGCTGAGTTATGTCGCGACCAGCAAGGCGCGCAGCCACATACGGCACTTCCTCAAAACCATGCAATCCGGCGAGTCGGCGCAACTGGGCGAGCGCCTGCTCAATCAGGCATTGCACTCCCTGGGTGTCAAACCCCAGGACATCGACGAGGCACACTGGAACAAATTGCTCAGGGATACCGGCGTAAAAACGCGCCAGGATATCCTGGCCGACATCGGCCTGGGACGCCGCCTTAACATGGTGGTGGCGCGGCAACTGGCTAATGCGGGCGATGCCGCAGCCGGAGAAGCTGCCGGCCACGCCGTGGTGACGATACAGGGCACCGAAGGCATGGCGGTGCAGTTTGCTCCGTGTTGCCGGCCGATACCCGGCGACCCCATCATCGGCGTGATCAAGAGCGGACAGGGCCTGATCGTGCATACCCACGACTGCCCGACCCTGCGCCGGGGACGCAGCGGTTCGGAACAATGGCTGGATGTGGCATGGGACAAAAATATCAATCGCCCCTTCGACGTCAGCATCAAGCTGCTGGTCGCCGATCGCCGCGGTGTCCTGGCAAAAGTGGCCTCCGCGATCTCCGAAGCCGATGCCAATATCGAGAATATCAATTTCACCCATGAAGGCGACTACACCGCGCTGCATTTCACGCTGGAAGTAAACAATCGCCTGCACCTCGCCAACGTCATGCGCAATTTGCGCAGGATACCGGAGGTGGTGAGGATTATTCGGGTGAAGAACGCGACGTGATTTTGTGTTGGATGTTTTCTGGGGTGATCGTCATTCCCGCGGAGGCGGGAATCCAGTCAAAGACAAACCGCCGGGGGTAGCCCGGCAGCTAGTCACTTTCTTTTGCTTCGCCAAAAAGAAAGTAATCAAAGAAACGCCGCCCCGGTTTGCCGCCCCCTTCGGGGGTACCCTCGATCAGCCGCAAGCAAGCGGGGCTGCGCAACTCGACCTGGCGGGGCGCACACCCCGCGCCCCACTGCGGGACTCGAACAGTGCTCGCCCAAACCTCCGCTCACTTGCGACTGATCGAGGCGGCGCACAGGGGATGGAAACAATATTCAAAATCTTAAATCGTAGGGTGGGCACGATGTGCCCACCTCAAATCACCTACGTAGTAAAAATTTACTTTTTGACTGACTGGTTGCAATATGGGTGCATAAGTTGACAATTGTCGATGGAGCCCAATCCGCCTTCACGCTTTGGTTGAATATGGTCATACGATATTGATTTCTGTGGGTCTAGGTATCCGTTGCATATTGGGCATTTGATTGCGGATTTAAGAGCCGTGCTGATGAAGGTTGCACTTTTTGTATCATCCGAAAAATTCGTCGAGTTTGATTTTTCGCTACCAACAAATATTTTTCCGGTTAGCCGCGCATAATCGACTAAATCATTGTCAGTTATATCGCCCTTCTCTGCCAAATGGGAGATAACCTTATCTAATAATTCTGCATATTGAGTAACTCGCTTGGGACTAACCGTTTTCTGAAGGATTGTTGCAATGAATGGCTTGTCAATTATGAGTAATGTTTCTAGCTTACCTCGAACAGTTGTAAATTTACTGAAAAATGCCTTGTCGTTGTTTGCTAGCTTTTGTCCAATTAGTGCAGCAGTGCCCATAAACAAAGGGCTCACATGTCTGCCTGTTGGTCCATAGAAATATATAGCTGGGTGTAGCCCTAGACTGCCTTGGTCATTTCCTGAAATCCGCTTCGCTAATTCGACTGCCCTGGTTAAAACCGCAACAGTTTTTTCACCACTTTCGTCATCATCGTATTCGTCGATACCAGTTGGTTTCCCCAAATGATTTTTATTTGCCGTAAGTATAAATTCAATTAGTACTTGAAGAGCTGCTCTAACTCCTTTCGATCCGCCAAGAGGGAGATCCAAAGTTTTTATTGGCGTATTCAGCTCAGGGTCGAACAAGGTTGTATGCAATTCTTTGGCTAATGTTTCAATCTGCTTTCCTGTTTTACTAGGGAATGATGACCAGTACTTATGGCCCATTCCGTATCTGATGACGGCACGCGATGCAATCGCGATTGGTTTTTTCCTGTTTTTTAGAAGTAGTTCTTCAATGTCATCCAGCGGCGTGCCTTTTGTGTTTATTTTAAAAAATGAAGCTTCTGCTTTATCTGCATCACCTTGCACCCATTGAATTGGTAAGCCTCGCGTATTTACAGTATTAATCTTCTTCAAATCTTCTTCGCTAGGTTGAGAGGAATTTGCTAATGCCTGAAATTGCTGCCATGAGCCCACCTTTTCCGAAATTAACTCCCTGGCTTTCTTTGCGGCCTGTTTCTGTTCTTTCGGTATGGCGTCATCCCCAAAGAACTTTTTCGAAGTTGTGCCATCACCGTAATCATCTTCTATCCATGCCCTGAGGACACTGAGACGATGTCCTCCATCAATGACAAAGAGATACGTTGGTGAGCGCCACAAAATTACAGAAGGAATCAAATCTCCACTAATAAAGCATTCAAGTAAGGAAACGACCTGCTCTGCTGTCCAGTGATTTGTTTCTCTTTGAAAGTCTGGTTTTCTTAGAATTGGCGCAATAAAGTTTCCAGGTTGGAAGTTTTGAACTGATATGGAGTTAATACTATCGAAAGTCGGGGATGTGGACTTGCCTTGAAGGGCGAAGTCTTCTCGAAGAATCATCGCATCCAAGTTAACTAAGTTTTTTGATGCCATGTCTGAACCCCTTACTTTGTGATAGCAACACTGATGCTAATGTACCGGAGTTGAATTGCTTTGCCTATCTACTTCAGTATGGTGGGCAACTTGTTGCCCACCTGATTTTTTGGTTTTTGGTTTTTTGCTTTTCATCCCCTGTGCGCCGCCTCGATCAGCCGCAAGTGAGCGGAGGTTTAGGCGAGCACTGTTTGAGTCCCGCAGTGGGGCGCGGGGTGTGCGCCCCGCCAGGTCGAGTTGCTCAGCCCCGCTTGCTTGCGGCTGATCGAGGGCACCCCGCAGGGGCGGTAAACCGGGGTCGCCTTTTCTTTGGTTACTTTCTTTTTGGCGAAGCAAAAGAAAGTGACTGATGAAACTACTAGCCATCTGACTAACCCGTCAAACGACGCCGGGTAAGTCATTGGTTATAGCTGCCGGTCTAACACCGGCGACTTTGATTTTGTTTGCAGACATTCACCCTTCTATACATCAGGGCGAACGGCATTAATGTTCACCCCATATCAAACAACAACACCTCCGCCTCCTTCGCCGCACTCAACTCAACCTTCATCTCATCTTCATACATCAACGCATCCCCCGCACCAAGCGCATAACCATTCGCCAGCAGACTTCCTCGCGCCACATGCAAATAAATTTTACGCCCGGCGGCAATCGGATAATCCAATTTATCCACACCATCCAATCGCGCTGCAAACACCCGCGCGTCCTGATGGATCAACAGCGAACCCTGCACCGCATCGGGTGAAGCCAGCATGCACCAGCGCCCCTGCTTGTCTTGCAGCGGGAATTCCTTTTGCTGATAGCCGGGCGTCAAGTCCTGCTTATCCGGAATGATCCATATCTGCAGCAGATGCACCGCATCAATCGGGGAAGGATTCATCTCGCTGTGCTGCACGCCCGTGCCCGCGCTCATCACCTGAACCTCGCCGTAACGGATGTCCTCGCCGTGCCCCATGCTGTCGCGATGGCGCAATGCACCGCTCAGCACGTAGGTCAGGATTTCCATATCGCGATGCCCGTGCGTGCCGAAACCCGTGCCGGGCTGCACGATGTCCTCATTGATCACGCGCAGCGGCCCGAAATGGACATGCGCCGGATCGCGGTAATCGGCGAATGAAAAGCTGTGCCAGCTTTCCAGCCAACCGTGGTGTGCGTAACCGCGCTCGCCTGATTTGCGCAAGACCATCATAGTTCACCTCCGTAGTGTTGTAATAGCCCAAGCATCGCGGACGCCTTGTCCAGTGTCTCCCTGTACTCCGCCGCCGCATTCGAATCCGCGACGATACCGCCGCCCGCCCAGCAATGCACCCGATTCCCCGTATGGACGATGGTGCGGATCACGATATTGCTGTCCATGTTGCCGTCAAAGCCTGCATAGCCTATCGCGCCGCAGTAGATGCCGCGCCGGTCGGGCTCCAGCTGGGCAATGATCTGCATTGCGCGTATTTTTGGTGCACCGGTGACCGAACCGCCGGGGAAACAGTCGCGCAGCGCATGCAGCGCGTCGCGTCCAGCGGCCAGCTTGCCCTGCACCGTGCTGACCAGATGGTGCACGTTGCTAAAACTTTCAACCCCGAACAATTCGGGCACCCGCACCGACCCGGGCACACAGCATTTGCCGAGGTCGTTGCGCAGCAGATCCACGATCATCAGATTCTCGGCACGATCTTTGGGATGGTTGCGCAGTTCTTCGGCAAGCCGGCGATCCTGCTGTGCATCGCTGCCGCGCGGGCGGGTTCCCTTGATAGGCCTGGTTTCCACACTGCCGTTCCAGACGCGCAGGAAGCGTTCCGGCGAGGCGCATAAAATCCGGACTTGCGGCAGGTTGAGAAAGGCAGAATACGGTGCCGGACTCATTTTGCGCAGCGCGAGATAGGCTGCCAGTGCATCGCCCGTGGCTGACGCGCTGAAACGTTGGGCAAGATTGACCTGGTAGCAGTCTCCGGAACGCAAATAACTCTGCACCCGGGCAAACGCGGCAGCATAGCTTTCCGCCGTAAAATTGGATGTTATCTTTCCCTGCACGCGAAAAGTACCTTCCGGAAGTGATGGGTTGCTTAGCAGCCTCTGCAGTAGCTGCGGCAGCAACGCGTTGGTTTCGGCAAACCTCCGGTGCGACACCAGACGGGCGGTTTTCAGTTGGTGATCCAGCACCAGCGCCCAATCGTAGAATCCGATTGCCATATTTGGAACCCTGACTGTCTCGGTACCGGGATGGGGCTCACTATCTTGCGAAGCGCCACCGGCTTGTGGGACGCCACTGGGCAGACATATCCTTCGCGCCAGGTCGTAAGCCCAATATCCCAGCGCGCCGCCCGCGAACGGGATGTTTTCCACCGGTGCAACCCGCTCACCCAGTTCGCTGCGCAGCATGGCGAACGGATCGTCGTGCGGCACTTCGTCATTCAGCACCAGCGTGCGCTGCGGTGCCGCAGTCAGAATATCAAAGCGTGACATGCCCCCGCTGTCCAGCCACGCCGCCCAGGGTAGGTCGGCCAGCGCCGCATAGTAATGCGCGGCATCGGTCCGGTATGGCAGTTCGACAGAATAGAAGCTCATCATTTAAAGCGGGAATAATGTAGGCACTTCAAGTACAGGTTGGGACGCAATCATGACCACCATAGTCGCCGTCAGAAAAGGCGGCAGCACATCATCCGGGGCGGGAATGGCCGCATTGCGCCTCATCCCGCAAACGGCTGGCTTCGCCAGTAACGTGTCTGAGGCGCAGCTTAACAGCAAGGCGCAGATCTTTGAAACGTTTCGCAAGTGGCATCCAATTTTTGAAGGGGAATGTTTTCTGAATCCCGAAGAAGACGAGGAATATCCTTGTGAATCCAGTCGGCTCTGATCGCAAACACCTGCGGAATTTTCGGCGTTTATCCGATGCGTGGGGTGTTCACGCAATATCTGGCGGCCGGATCCGGTCATTAATTCGAGCTTGGAACGCTGCATCACGCCCATGCACACCACGACACGGCTGAGGGCATTGCGCAAGCGGGTGTGGAAGACGGCATGCGCTGGACAGGAACAGCGACTCGCCGATCACGTTGTACAACGTTGCGTTGCGCAATTAGCGGGCGGGATTCGCGCCGTTTCGTGATCGGCTGTTACTTTGCCTTGGCCACCGGAGAACAGGGGAAACACATAGTCAAACGGTAGGCACAGCACGGTAACTACTAAAATTTAGAGGGCAGAAACCCCATCGCAAACTGTCTCTGTTTGAAATGAGAACAAAACCACACACCAACCCTCTGTTGGCGAAATAAAAAGGCGCACGCACCGATTAGTGCGCCCTCAAACCAGGTCAAACTGTGGTTGGCCCCTTGCTACCGTAACGAAACAACCGTCAAGACGTCAAGGGACCGCCACCACAGCAACACTCCCGATTAGTTCGGCTTGCCGATCCCTGGTGTAGGAAAAGGCCATGTTGCAGCCGGACGTACAGGTGCAGGAGCGGAAGGTGCCGGAGATGCCGGCTTAACAGCCATAGGAGCTGCTGGTTTAGCAGCCGGTTTCTTGGCTGCTGCCTTCTTTGCTGCCGGTTTCTTCGCCGCTACTTTTTTAGCCGCTACTTTTTTAGTAGCTGGCTTCTTGGCAGCGGCTTTCTTTGCTGCCGGCTTCTTCGCCGCTACTTTCTTGGCAGCTGGCTTCTTGGCAGCGGCTTTCTTTGCTGCCGGCTTCTTCGCCGCTACTTTCTTGGCAGCTGGCTTTTTGGCAGCGACTTTCTTTGCTGCCGGCTTCTTCGCCGCTACTTTTTTAGCAGCTGGCTTTTTGGCAGCGACTTTCTTTGCTGCCGGCTTTTTCGCCGCTACTTTCTTGGCAGCTGGCTTTTTGGCAGCGACTT
>JAJZEQ010000121.1 GCA_021851345.1 Pseudomonadota bacterium | reverse complement strand
AACAACTGGTCACGATAGACCGAAATCACTGGTCACGCCTTAACGAAATGACCGGTCACGATGCTCCGAAATACGCAGTGTCCATCACTCTGGCTGCACGCTTGGTCAGCCAAGGGTAGCCGGCGATCAGTTCGTGGAATGACATCCAGAAGCCGGATGAATGGCTCGTCTGGCGGAGATAGGCCGTGACATCGAGATGTTCCCATCGTTCGGCACCGGCCGACAGCGCGGCCAGCGAACGCGCAGCACCTTCGGGCGATCCGCTGCAGGCCAGCCCGTGGCGATCGCATGTGCTCTCGCGGGCACGAGAATAGGCAGCGCCGAGTAACGGCAGCCATAGCGCAGGCCAGCGCAACAGATGGCCGCTCAGGTGCTTCATGCGCAAGTGCCCGAGCTCGTGGCCGATATAGAAGCGAACACCGTCGGCATGTTTGTTCATCGCATCAACCACATCCGACATCAGCACGACGAACTGTGCACCCAGGAACTTGGTGGCAAACGCATTGAGGCCACCATTGCCGTTCAGTATGTAGGCCTTTGGGCGTGTTTTCATCTGCAATCGATCACAACAAGCGGTGAATTGCGCATGCAGATCGGGGAACTGAGCCTCGGATAACTCGACTCCGTTGCCCTTTATGTGCGCGATCAGCGCAGATTGTGCGAACAGATACAACACAAAGCCGATCGCCAGTCCGATCAATGCGCCACCGAAGGTGCCGACGATCAGGCCCAGCCAGATCAGCAGGCCGATTACCAGCGTGATAGTGCCGAGCGTGCGCTCGCGTGGATAAACGAGTAGTTCGTTCATGATTCTTTTCCCTTTAGTATAGTGATAGGGCTAAGTGGTTTATGCACACGGACGAACAAACTTATGGCAGTCCCCGCCACCCTTGCCTCCCCTAGGCCGGTAACTTTGCGTCCTTTCCTTTCGGGAAGTTTGCCAAGTCAATGCATATTATTTAGTGACTTCCGATGGAATCAACCCATACTGGACGAGTGGTTAATTTTTCCGATAGACGGTAGTCGGGAATAACTCTCAAGGAACGATATCTCTGCTGCAATGAAAAAACAGGCTTGAGAAACGAAAACAGCAAGGCAAAACGAAGCAGCACCTATCAACCAGACCGAATCAGAACAGAGTTCAATTACTCAGATTCAAAACCCTTCGTTCAGACTCATTTCTGGTTGGCAAATACTGTGGTAATGCTTCAATCCATCAGGTCGCATTACTTCCGAATCAATCGTTACAGTCCACTAGTTACTGAGTGATTTTCAGTTCAATTTCATCAAAACGGCGCCACTTGAATATTATTACCGATGCGATCCAGGCCATTATGAACAGCCCAACGATGAAGTAACCCAGCGCGCCCAGGTTGTTTTTCAGATTGCCGATACCAGTCCAAAATACGCCATTCAGTTGCAGCTTTTCAGCAAGCAATCCCAGCGCTTCAATTCCACCAACAGAAAATGCAATGATCACTGAAACAAACGTGATAGTCATATTGTAATATATCTTTCGGATGGGTTTGATGTATGCCCAACCATAAGCGCCCAACATCAGAATGCTGTCTGTCGTATCGACGAGCGACATGGCTGCAGTGAATAGGACAGGAAAAACGAGGAGCGACCAGGCAGACAATCCGTGCGATGCTTCGGCTGCCGAGATGCCGAGGAGACCGATTTCTGTTGCGGTATCAAAACCCAGCCCGAACAGGATGCCGAGCGGATACATATGCCAGCTTTTAGTGATCATCTTGAACATGGGGCGAAAAAGACGCGCAAGCAGTCCGCGATTGCCGAGCAAGAGATCGAAATCTTCTTCGATATAGTGCTCGCCACGCCGAACGCGCCTGAATGCGTGATACACGGAACGCAGGACGACCAGATTCATGATTGCGATGATGAACAAGAAGAGCGAGGACGCCAGTGTGCTGATAACCCCGCCAGCATGTCTGATGCTGTCCATCTGATTTTCCTGCAATATCTGCACTGTTGCGCCAATCGCAGCAGAGGCGAAAACCACGATCGTCGAATGTCCCAATGAAAACATGAGGCCGACTGCAACCGGCCTTTTGCCTTCTTGCATCAGCTTGCGCGTGACATTGTCGATGGCGGCGATATGATCCGCATCCACAGCATGCCGCAATCCGAAACTATAAGCCAACGCTGCAGTGCCCATGAGTAACGGGTAATGATGAAAAGCAGCGAACGCCCATGCCCATGCGGCCAGATTGAACGCGACCAGGATCGCGTACATGGCGATGACTTTTCCCCGAACATCACTCGCTTTCTTGCTAAACAGCATCTGGATTATGTGTTGCATGGTCTCTTCCTGCCATTCATGTTAAATATTTTCATGCAATTCTGCTTTCTTGCTTACTCCAGCAGAATCAAACGAGGCCATCTCATTCAGGAAATTCACTGCGGCCAACAGAAGCGGGTAGGCTATGGCAGCGCCGGTGCCCTCCCCCAGGCGCATATCCAGATGCAGCAAGGGCTCGGCACCGAGGTGTTGCAACAAGCGCTCGTGACCGGATTCATCCGACTGGTGGGAGAAAACGCAATAGTCAAGCACCGCAGGATCTATTTTTGAGGCCACCAGCAAAGCTGCGGTGACGATGAAACCATCTACAAGCACTATTGCACCGGACTCGGCCGCTTGTAGCATGCCGCCTACCATCATGGCGATTTCGAAACCGCCAAACGTTGCAAGCGCAGCCACGGGATCATTTTCTAGTGCGTGTCTTGCAACAGCTTGTCCCAAGATCTCGCGTTTTCTGGCCAACCCAGCATCATCCAGACCTGTGCCGCGCCCGATGCAGGCTTCAAGTGGAAATCGACCCTGAACGCACATTAACGCCGCTGCCGAGGAAGTGTTGCCTATGCCCATTTCACCGAATGCGATTACATTGCTGCCGTTATCGATTTCCTGCTGTACCAGCGCAGCGCCTTTTGCGATCGACGCATAGCATTGCGCCACAGTCATGGCAGGCTCATGCAGGAAATTGCGAGTGCCGTTGGCTATTTTGGCATGTACCAATGCGGGATGTGCGGCAAGATCAGCATTCACGCCCGCGTCAATCACGCGCAACAAAATGCCGTTCTGGCGTGCCAGCACATTGATGGCCGCACCGCCCGCCAGAAAATTTAGCACCATTTGCCCTGTCACCGCCTGGGGATAGGGGCTAACGCCTGATTCGACTATGCCATGGTCGCCGGCAAAAACCAGCATTACCGGCTTCCTTAAGCCAGGCGTCAAGGTGTTCTGGATTTGCCCGATTCGTTTTGCCAGCGTTTCAAGTTTCCCCAGTGCCCCCAAAGGTTTGGTCTTGTTGTCGATTTTGTGCTGAAGTTGACTCGACAATGCCTGGGATACGGGTCGTATGGTGAATTTTTTCATTTCGGTTATTTCCTCTGAGTTGTAATTGTTGCGCCAGATGTTCTCGTAAACCATATCTTGCAGCTTCTGCCGCGCAGCCCAGCCCTCAAGCTCAAGCATGGGCTTGGGATAAAAGGCTTCCACATGGCCCAGGCAAAGTATCGCAATTGGTTTGGAGCCTGTTGGCATGTGTAGCAAACGGCCAAGCTGGACGGGATCGAAAAGCGACACCCAGCCCATGCCTATACCTTCTGCACGCGCGGCGAGCCACATGTTTTGAATCGCGCATGCGACCGAGGCTAGATCCATTTCCGGCAGGGTCCGGCGTCCGAAAATATGTTCCTCGCGCCGGTCCATCAGGGCCACCACCAGCAGTTCGCCGCATTCCCGCACTCCTTCAACTTTCAACCGCATGAATTCATCTTCGCGCTTGTGCAGGGCATGAGCGGTGTTAATTCGTTCATCCTCGACCAAGCCATGGATGCCAATGCGCAGATTCGGGTCGGTTATGCGGATGAATCGCCAGGGTTGCATGAATCCGACGCTAGGCGCGAAATGCGCCGCGTTGAGCAGGCGATCCAACAGTTCCGGCGCAATGGGATGCGGCAAAAAATGGCGGATATCGCGCCGCTCGGCGATAACCTTGTATACCGCAGCGATATCTTCGTTGCTGAATCGGCTCATGGCAGAAAGAGTTGCGCGGCGGCAACGAAATTCGATGAAAAATAACAGTGGAGATAACTGGCGGTTAAGCGCTCCAAGCAGAAAACCGCTTCTCCTGCTGTCGTGTTATACAAGCGCTTGCCAAATGCGACAGGGGCAAGTTGAGTTTCAATTCGGGAATGGTGGAAGGTATGGCTGCGTAACACGCCGCCAGGCATGGACGCGGATTGATAGCCCAGACCTTTCATGCGATTTTGCATGAAGGCGTGGCCGGGCAAAATACCTGCCATTTGACCGCGATTTCCAGCCTTATCAGTGATCGACTCGAGCAAATAGAGCATTCCCCCGCATTCAGCGTAAATCGGCTTGCCCAAGTTGAAGTGTGTTTGCAGCGCGGCCTTCATCGCCCGGTTATCCTGAAGCGCTTGCAAATGAAGTTCAGGATAACCCCCGGGGAGATAAATGCTATCCACATCGGGCAATATGGCATCCGCAAGTGGCGAAAAGAAAACCAGTGTCGCGCCCATTTCCCGTAGTACATCCAGGTTGCCTGCATAAATGAATGAAAATGCAGTGTCCCGGGCAATGCCGATGCGGACTCCCGACAGCAAATGCGGCGGCAGTTCGCGTGCGGGAAGAATAAATTCAATTGGCTCAGGCAATTCAACCAGAGCAGTCGACGCAATCGACAAAGCGGCTGCCGACAGGCGCGATTCGAGATCGCAGATTTCTTCCGCCTGAACCAGCCCCAGATGCCGATCCGGCAAGACAAATTGCCTATCGCGCGGCAGCCCACCGAAATAGCGTATGTCTGAAGGGATGCCCGCCATGATCATTTCGGCATGACGGGCGCTGGCAACGTTATTGGCTAATATCCCTGCGAACTGCAGCCCCGGACGAAATCCGGCCAGCCCATAGGCGATTGCTCCGAGCGTTTGCGCAACGCCCGTTGCATCAATCACGGCCAGTACCGGGATACCCAGTTTTTCGGCGAGATCAGCGCTGCAAGGGACGCCGTCGAACAAACCCATGACACCTTCAACCAGGATTAGATCGGCTTCCTGTGCGGCTTCATAAACCAGGTGTCGACATTCAGTTTCGCCCGCGAGCCAGAGATCAAGCTGGTATACCGGCTGACCGCAGGCGCGCTGGAGTATCATGGGATCGAGAAAATCCGGTCCGGTTTTGAATACCCTGACTTTGCGACCCTGATTCGCATGATAACGGGCAAGCGCTGCAGTCACGGTGGTTTTCCCGTGATTGGAGCCGGGTGCGCTGATGAATAGCGCCGGACAGTCGCGCGATTTCAAATTAAAATTCCACCCCTTTTTGCGCCTTGATGCCTTGTTCCTGATAGGGATGCTTGACAGGACGAATGTCGCTGACGAGATCAGCCAGGTCAATCAGCTCCTGCGGCGCATGTCGGCCGGTGACCACGATATGCAGCATTTTGCGGCGGTTTCCGAATGCCGCCAGCACCCCGGCCAAATCCAGGTACTGATATTTGAGCACGATATTCATCTCATCCAGTATGACCATGTCGTAGTCGGGATCATTGATCATCCTGACTGCTTCCGCCCAGCCCTTGGCTGCGGTTGCCATGTCGGCCGCACGATCCTGGGTATTCCAGGTGTATCCTGCGCCGACCACGTGGAAATCGCAGTTGGGGTTGCTGCCGAGGACATTGCGCTCCGCGCTGTGCAATGCCCCCTTGATGAACTGCACCACGCCCAGCTTCATTTCATGGCCGAGTATCCGCAATCCCATGCCGAATGCCGCGGTGGATTTCCCTTTGCCGGTGCCGGTATACACGATCAGCAAACCCTTTTCATTTTGCGCGGCGGCCTTCTTTTTCTCGAAGCCTTCCTTGTGGCGCTGGGTCATGCGCTTATGTGTGTCCGAGTCAGTTTTCATTACCATTATCTCCAAAGCGTTCCGGTCAACCCGGATAAAAGCGTAGCCACATTATTGCGGCTGGGATGGTAGCCGATAAAAACCATTTCCGATTCCGATGACGATTTATTTACAGCACCAGTGCTGATTGTCACGCGCGTGCGTACACCCTGCACCAGAAAATCTGGTCCGGGACCAGTGGCGCGAACAAATCCCTTGATGCGCAATATCGGCTCCGTCCTGGCGGCGTCTATCAGGGCGGCTTTCAATATTTCCGGCTGTTGCGGTTCATGGCTGCGCAGTACGAACGAAAGCCAACCGGGGTCTTGCTCATGAAAATGTTTGTGGGTGGCAATTCCATGGCTATGTCTGCCCAAGCCGGAATGGACATGGCCATTCATGCGTGACTGATCAAGAAACAGCGCGGCCTCAGTCCCGGGCATGGCGGCTGGCGTAAAGTGGTGCCTGTTTGCTGCAAGCGTAGCCTGATGCAGTCGCAGGCCGAGGGCAAGCCGGATTTCAAGCCTTGCATGATAGGCAAGTTCGATAAAGCGCACGTTAGGCGCGCGTTTCCGCACGCGGGACTCGGCCAAGAGCAGTGCATCTTCATCCAGCCCATCGACTTTATTCAACACCACTACATCGGCGAATTCGAGTTGCTGTTCGAACAAGGTCGCAACCGAATCGGCTCCTGGGTGACTCGCCTGATCGCGCTCGAATTGATCGGACAACAACAGGGGCGTATCCACCACGACTAATGTCGCATCCAGAACAAATTCTCCGGCAAGTTCAGGCGACTGCAATCTTTCCATGATGGCCGTGGGCAAGGCCAGGCCGGAAGTTTCGATCAACACATGATCGATTTGTGCGCGGCGCTCCGCGATCGCTTTCATGGCCAGGATGAAGCGCTGGTCGTCGCCGTAGGCAATCAGCCCGTCGGGAAAATCGTGAATCGTGACCGGATCATGGCTATCGAAGCTGTCTCGGATCAACGCGCCGTCGATCGAGACTTCTCCGAACTCGTTGATCAGCAGCGCGAGACGCCGAGCTTGCCGCCCTTGAATCAGACTGCCGAGCAGGGTCGTTTTACCGGAACCGAGAAACCCGGTCATGATAGTCACTGGAATCATGGCCGGATATCCCACGATTGCAATTGCTGCAACACGGCATCGAAAGACGAGGTGACAACCGGATAGCCCAGCTTCGGGCGACTGACCACCAGCAAGGTGATGCCGAGGTCCTGCGCCGCAGACGCCTTGGCTTGATAACCACCGGCGTCACCGGAATCCTTGGTCACCACGCAGTCGATTTTCCAATCACGCCACAAGGCAACGTTGAAATCCTGGGAAAATGGCCCCTGCATGGCGCAAATATGACTGCGCGGTACACCGAGATCGATCGCGCGCTGAATGAATTCAGGTTCCGGCATCATGCGTACAAACCATTCTTTTTCAGCGGCATTCGGGGCCTTGAGGAAGGTGGCCAGATCCTTCGATCCTGTTGCCAGAAAAATCCGCTTGCCGAGGGCGATGGCGCGACCGGCCGCCTGCACTGTGGATTCACACATTTCGCCCGCATCCGCTGCATGGGCGCTTGGCCGTTCATA
>JAJZEQ010000171.1 GCA_021851345.1 Pseudomonadota bacterium | reverse complement strand
CAGCACATCGTTTTCGGACTGGTGTTCGATGCTGCCGAACAGCGGGCGGAACAGCGGGTTGTCTTCGACGATCACCGGCGCGCCGTGCAGGCCGTCGTTGTCGACGACCAGGTTGACCCGGTAGCGTGACAGCACGGTGGCCAACGCCTCGCGCCGGGCATCCTCGTCGGTATCCGAAGCCTTGAACAGCTCCAGATTTTCGAGCACGTCATGCATGACCTGGTCCAGGTATGCGTTCAGCTTGACGGCATCCTTGATCTGCTTCTTCAGTGCGACGCGGATCTCCTGCAACTCGTGTTCCAGCAGCGGCTTTACAACCTGGCGCCGCAGCGCCGCCAGCGCCTCGTTCATTGTCCGTTCCATAGGCCGGGTCTTGTCGAAATAGCGGGCGATCTCCGCGCGCAGTTCCAGTTCGGCTTGCGTGATTTTGGTCCGGCGATCCTTCGGCAATGCAAGCACTTCGTCCTCGGTATAGGCGCGGCCTTTTTTCCCGATCAGCGTGAACAAAATGTGCCCGGTCTCGCGGTGCATCGTGAAACTGCGCGCCTCGGCAAACGCCTCCAGCTCGGCGTAGGCCTTGGCTTCTTCAGCCTTGTGTATTTTTTCGATGCGCGCACTTTCGGTCTTGTAATCCTGCCCGTCCAGGCGCTGCGGTATTTCCGTTTGCAGCGATTTCGTCATCTGTGCCATCAGTTGCCGCAGCAGCCGTCCCTGACCGGCAGGCAGGCGCAGTGCGCGCGGCCGTTCCGGCGCATCGAAGTTGTGCAGATAACACAGGTCGGGCGGCACCGCCCGGTTGGCGGCGCTGGCCTGCATCGCCTGTTTCAGCAGAGACGAGCGCCCGCTGCCGACCTCGCCCAGTACGAATAAATTGTAATCCGGCTGGTTCATGCCGAGCCCGAAACGCGCGGCTTCTTCCGCGCGCTCCTGCCCGATCCACGGCAGTGGAAGATCGAGCAATTCGGACGTGTCGGAGTAGCCCAGCGTATCGGGCGCGATGGTAAGGCGGAGTTCTGCTGGAGTCAGATTTTGGATAGGCATTGTTTAATTATGGGCGCAGGTAGATGCACGAATTGTAACCACTAGTCGGAACAGGATGTAATGCGCGCAGTGCGCACATTACGCCGGCGCAATCAATAGATCGGCCACATCGATGAAATAATGCGTACGCCACGAATTACAACGGTAAACCCAGCGAGCGCATGAACGATTCGACACTGTCAGTATAAGTGCCGGGTAATCCCAGATCATGATTGATTTTTTTGTGGGTCAGGTCAACGGGCAGAACACTGGCTCGGACGCCGAGCGAGGAAGCCTTTGCGGCAAAGCTGCGCGCCTGCGTGCAAGAGTCGTCGCGTTGCGTGGAACATACTGCCAGCAGAGGTACCGTCATGCCGGACAACTGGTGGAATGGCGAAGCGGCTTGCCAGCCGGACAGGTCACTCCCGAAGGCGTTGTCATACAAGCGCAGGTGTTTCGATTCCATGATACGCACGACATCCAGCGCCGCGCTGTCGAGCATCACCGTCCCTAGCCACGGGCGCACTCCATGCTGTTTGGCGAGTGCGGGTGAAGAGGCGATGAGTGCAATGAGGTGTGCTCCGGCAGAGTGCCCCATCAGAACAAAACCGGCAGGGTCGCCACCCCACGAGGCCGCGAGACTTTGCGCCTTGGCAAGCGCCATCGCAACATCGTTCGCCTGCTCCAGCGGATATGCCTGGGGCAACATCCGGTAATTGACGGATACGAACACAACGCCCTTTGGTAGCCAGCGAGCAGCCTTGTTTTCGACTACGCCCGCCGCCCCCTTGTCGCCAATAAACCATGCGCCGCCATGAACCATGAATACCACGGGTGCATTGTGCGCATTCTGCGGAATATAAACGTCCATGCGTTGCGCAGCGTCCGCGCCATAGGCTACATCGCGCTGCACGGTGATACCTGCCGGCAGGGAAAATTTGCCGCTCGCGCTACCGTCGTCTTCATCGGTTTGGGCCTTCGCGATTCGTTCGGCGATTATCCGGTCACGAATCGGGCCTGCCGATGCGCACGGGTTCAGCAATATCAATAGTGTGATTCCCAGGCAAGCAACGACAGTTCTCATTTCAGCCACCTTGGATTTGATGAAACAATATGTCTGCGAAAAATGATTCAATGACGCTCAGTTAAAACTCTGCGGGTTCGCGGCAACCAGCGTTGCCATATCTTCTGAATCGTGCAGTCCGCTGCCGCTCAGCCCGGCAATAACGCCAGCCTGATTTTGCGCAGGCTGGTTCTGGCTCACTTTCCATTTGCCTGTCAGTTTGGTGATGATGATCTCGAATCCGACTATGGTCGCTATCAGTTTTTCGGTGTAATCGTGCGGCGCGTCCGCCACCGACCAGGGATGGGCAAAGCCCGCTTCGTTGTGCGCGGTGAGCGCTTCGAGCTGGGCGCGCACCCACACGGGATCATCGATGATGCGCAACGTGCCATAGGCATGAACGACCGCGTAATTCCAGGTGGGGACGACTTTGCCGGTTTCCCGCTTGGTGGCATACCAGGACGGCGTGATGTAGCTGTCCGGGCCGTGGAATATCGCCAGCACCTCGACGTCCTTTGCGAAGTCGCGCCACAGCGGATTCGCGCGCGCAACATGGCCGCGCAGGGTGCCGAACGGCGCAGGCGCATCCGACAGGTGCAGCGGAATGTGATTTGCATCGAGTCCGCCGGAAGACAGCGTGACCAGGGTCGCCAGCGGCCGAGCACGCATCAGCTCGTGCATGACTTCGATGCGGGGTTCTTCAAAATGTTTGGGGGTGTACATGGTAATTGTAAAAACATCCTTTAATTTGATAGGGAGCAAAAACCAACATCACAATCAACATCTTCGAGATTGCCTGGCAGCTGTAGCCTACGACTCAGCCGGAGGTGTTTGCCAGTTTAGTCGAAAGGTTATACAAATCGCCTTAAGTTGCCACCCTTTTGCAGTGCTCCGCACATAGGCGACTTTCGAATCGCTTCGAAGCAGCCGTTCAAGATTCGCCATGCCGCCTGTAATCAATTTCCTTCAGTAGCACATGGAATTCAGTAATTGGTAACGGCTTGCCGAACAAGTGCCCCTGATAGTGAGTGCAGCCGCACAGTTCAAGAAATTCACGCTGCATTTCGGTTTCAACCCCTTCCGCAATCACATTCAATCCCAATGTCTCGGCCATTGCAATAATGGTCTGCACGATGGCTGCATCGTTAGGATCGGTGGCTATATCACGCACAAAGGATTGGTCGATTTTGATCTGATCCAGCGGTAGTAGTTTGAGATATTGCAAAGATGAATAGCCGGTGCCGAAGTCATCCAATGAAAAACGGACACCGAGTTTGTTCAAAGTGTTCATCGTTACTATGGTGTCCTCAATAGACGCCAGTAAAATTCCTTCGGTTAGTTCCAGTTTGAGACGCGCCGGGTTGATGGCATGATGTTGTATGGCGGCTTGCACTTGATTCACGAAATCTGCCTGGTGAAATTGTTTGGCACTGACGTTTACGGCCAAGACAAGATCGCGGGTGGACTCGTTCTGTTCCCATGCTTTGAGCTGGGCGCATGCCCCTTCCAGCACCCAAAGTCCGATGGGCAGGATCAGCTTGGTTTCTTCAGCCAATGGAATAAACTCGGCAGGCGGTACCATTCCACGCAGGGGGTGGTTCCAACGGATCAATGCTTCTGCACCAAAGGCACGGTTCATGCCTTCCACCTGAATCTGGTAATGCAACTGGAATTGTTGCTGTTCTATTGCCTGGCGCAGATCGTGTTCAAGAGCGGCATGAGCGTTGATGATTTCCTGCATCTTGGGGTCAAAGAAACGCATGGTGTTGCGGCCCGCCTGCTTGGCCTGGTACATGGCGATATCGGCTTGCTTCATCAGGTTTTCTGCAGATGTCTGGTGACCATGAAATAGAGTGACGCCAACACTGGGGGTGTTGCGATATTGATGAGCAGCAAGCTGGTAGGGTTGATTAAGTGCAGCTTGAATTTTTTTGCTGATGGTTTCCGCCTGTTCCGCGGCTTCTTGAGCAAATTCGCTCAGCATTTCCAGTATCACCACGAACTCGTCACCGCCCAGGCGGGCCACGGTGTCGCCTTCGCGCACTAAGGCGGCCAGGCGTTGCGCTACCTGTTGCAGCAGCAGGTCGCCGATGTCATGGCCGAGCGTATCGTTGAGTGTCTTGAACTGGTCTAAATCAAGAAACACCAGTGCACCTGACCGTCCACTTCGTTCACTTGCATTCAAGGCTTGCTGAAGCCGGTCCATGAGCAGCAGCCGGTTGGGCAGTTCGGTGAGCGGATCATAGAACGCCAAATAATTGATTCTGTTCGCCACCTCCGTGCTCATCGTGAAGTCGGTGATTGTGGCAACATAGTTCGTAACGGCGCCACTTTTGTTTTTTACAGCGGTGATAATGAGATGTTCAAGGTAGGCATCACCGTTTTTGTGGCGGTTCCAAATTTCACCATCCCAAACGCCTGCATGCATGATTTCATTCCACATTGCCGTATAAAAGTTCATATCATGGCGGCCAGACTTGAGAATTCTAGGGTTCCGGCCAATCACTTCGCCGGGTGAGTACCCGGTTATCTTGGTAAAGGCATGATTCACTCTAAGGATTGCGTTGTCGGCATCGGTGATCAGGATGCCTTCCTGGGTCTCAAACGAGGTTGCTGCAATACGTAGTTCATCCGCCATTTCGCGATTACGTGAAATGGCAGAGAGCGCCAGTGCGCCAAGTGCCAGAAACGCTGTGGTTAAGGCGACCAGAAAGGCGATTTCGTGGGTGGTAAATAGGGAGGGAGGTAATGTTCCCACGCCACCCCGCACAAAGTAAGCAGCGAACATGGCAGTGTAATGCATGCCAGAAACTGCGCCACCCAGGATGACTGCAACTAGCACATCACCATACTTCATTAAACTGGACGCACTATTTTTTACACGCAATGCGAGGTATGACAACCCGACAGCTACAACGATAGATAGTGCAAACCAGGTCGGGTCATAGCGCACAAATCCATCCAGATTCATCGCGGACATGCCGGTGTAGTGCATGGTTCCAATTCCGGCTCCGAGCAGAATGCTGCTGAATACCAGTGGTAGCTGTTTCGTGTTTTGGTTCCAGCCTATACCCAGCGCAACTCCGCTGGCTAACACGGCCGGAATCATCGAAACCATGGTGATAAGCGGATCGTAGCGGGCGCTGCAAGGCAGACTTAGTGCTGTCATCCCGATGAAATGCATTGCCCAGACACCGATACCCAGCGTGAACGCCGCGATCAATGTCCAAAGCAGTTTTGTTGTGGTGTCATGCAGCGGGTCGATTCGTGCGGCGGCTTTCAGCGCAGCGTAGGACGCAAGAATGGCGAGTAGTATTGAGATGACGACCCATACCGGATAATATGAGCCAATGTAAAGAAGATTTCTGTCTGGCGGTGTTGGTAGGAATTGGATTGCGTTTACCATAGATGCCATTACTGAATGTATTAGTATAGTATTTGCAGGTGGAAGATAGTTGTTCTTGCTTTTTATTCAAGGCCAGTTGCTGACTAATCCGTCACAAGACGCCGGTTAAGTTATTTGCGTGCAGTTGTAGCTTTATCCTGGGCGGTGTTGATTTTGATGTTGGGTCCGCTCACCCTTCGATACCTCAGGGCGAACGGCCCCTCTACTTTTTCGCGCCCATCCCCAGCGCGCGCAACCTGCCCTGTTCCAGCTCCGCCGCATTCGGCTCGACCAGCCAGCCCTGCAAATTATCCATCACCAGGTCGGTCAGCGCGTGCATCCAGTCGTCGCGTTCGTTGAGGCAGGGGATGTAACGGTATTCGCCGCCGCCGGCGTGCCGGAAATCTTCCTTGCCTTCGATCGCGATCTCTTCCAGCGTTTCCAGGCAGTCGGCGACGAAGCCGGGGCAGACCACGTCGACGCGTTTGGTCTTTTGCTTGCCGAGTTCCTTGAGCGTCGCGGTGGTGTAGGGCTTGAGCCACTCGGCCCTGCCGAAGCGCGACTGGAAGCTGACGAAATACTGCCCGTCTTGCAGTCCGAGTTCCTGTGCCAGCAGGCGCCCGGTCTTGTGGCATTCGCAGTGATAGGGGTCGCCCTTGTCCAGCGAGAATTGCGGCAGGCCGTGGAAGCTCATCACCAGTTTTTCCGGGCGGCCGTTCTTCATCCAGTACTCGCTGATGTTGTTTGCCAGCGCCTTGATGTAGCCGGGACGGTCGTGGAAATTCTTGACGGTGCGCAGCGCCGGCATGTTGCGCATCTGCAGCAATTCGCGCAGCACGCCGTCGACGGCGGTGCCGCTGCTGCTGGCGGCATATTGCGGATACATGGGCACGACCAGGATGCGCTGGCAGTTCTGTTCCCTGAGCTTGCGCAGCACGCTGGCGATAGAGGGGCTGCCGTAGCGCATCGCGTAGTCAACGACGAAAGGCGATCTGGTGCGCTGGCCCAGATAACCTTGCAGCAACGCGGTCTGCTTTGCGGTGTGCACGCGCAACGGTGAACCCTCCGGCGACCACACCGAGGCGTATTTCGCGGCGGATTTTTTCGGGCGGGTGTTGAGGATGATGCCGTTCAGGATCAGCCACCAGATCGCCCGGGGAATTTCGATCACGCGCGGGTCGCTGAGGAATTCCTTCAGGTAGGGGCGCACCGCCTGTGCCGTCGGCGCATCGGGCGTGCCTAAATTGATCAGCAGGATGCCGGTCTTGACGGGTGTGCCGTGAGCGAAAGCCGGTTCGGTTTGATATGCCATGAATAATATCCTGAGGATAGTTAAATTGTATTTTACCTACTGTCCACGAAAGACACGAAAAGCACGAAAAAACTTTAAAGGACAATCCTTTCAATTGTTGCTTTTGGATAGCAACCGAAATTGACTAACAATCCCAAGCGCATTCTTGATGCTTTCAGGTAGTTCAGTACCTGAGCCTTATGTTCGCCTGTAGTAGCAAGCGCCTTAAGTTCAACGATAATGGCTTTGTGGCAAATAAAGTCGGGGATATAAGTTTGGCGCAACGGTTCACCTTTGTATGAAAGGCCAAGTTCTGGGTGCGCTACAAATGGAATTCCTCGTTTTGATAATTCTTTTTCCAGACATTCCTGATAGACAGCCTCCAGAAAACCACTTCCTATCTCCCGATAAACTTCAAACACAACACCTTGTATCTGATAACACTCTTCCCTGTACAAGATTTCACCATCCATATTTTTCGTGTCTTTCGTGTTTTTCGTGGACTGGCCTGCATCTATATTAGTTGGTCTTGAAGGGCTTTAGTTCTGCGAAAGCGCATTGCCGAGCAGGCGCGCGGTGATGTCGACGATCGGGATTACGCGCTCGTAGTCCATGCGCTTCGGGCCGACCACGGCGAGCGTGCCCACGACTTTTCCGTTGGCGGAGTAGGGCGCGGTGACCACGCTGCACTCGTCCAGCGAGGCCAGCCCGGATTCGCTGCCGACGAAGATGTGGATACCCTGCCCGCGGCCGCCGGCATCCAGCAGCTGCAGCAGTTCGGTCTTTTTCTCGAACAGGTTGAACAAGCCGCGCAGGCGGTTCATGTCGGTGGACAGGTCCGCCACATGCAGCAGGTTGTGCTCGCCGCTGATGACGTAGTCCCCGGCCTGCTTTGCTTCAGCCGCGTCGCCGGCGGCCAGTGCCGCAGCCATCAGCGCGCTCATGTCCTGGTGCAGCTGCTGCAGTTCGCCGCGCAGCCGGTCGCGTATCTGCGAGAAGCTGCAGCCGATGTAGTTCTGGTTGAGGAAGTTGCCCGCCTCGGTGAGTTGCGATTGCGTGTAGTCGCGGTCCAGCAACAGCACGCGGTTCTCCACCTCGCCGTCAGGCATCACGATGATCAGCAGCACGCGCTTTTCGCCCAGGCGCAGGAATTCGATCTGGCGCACCGTGATCGCGCTGCGTTTCCCCGTGGCGACCACGCCTGCGAAGTGGGTCAGTTCGGAAAGCAGGTTGGAGGCCTGGGCGATCAACCGCGACGGGTTGTCCGGCTGCAGCTTGTGTTCCATCTGCTGCACGCGCGCGCTGTCCAGCGGCTTGGTGACCAGCATCGTGTCGATGAACAGGCGGTATGCCATGCCGGTGGGGACGCGGCCTGCGGAAGTGTGCGGGCTGCTGACCAGGCCGAGTTCTTCCAGCTCGGACATCACATTTCGTATGGTTGCCGGGCTGACTTCCAGGCCGGAGTATTGTTGCAAGGCGCGCGAACCGACCGGCTGGCCTTCGCTGATGTAGCGCTCTACCAGTGTCCTGAGCAGGATTTGTGCGCGGTCGTTGAGCATATGGGGGTGGATTCTACCATTGGCATGGTGAGGCTCAAGCGGCTTGAATCTTTCCCGTGCAAATACGGGCTTGAAGTTGCCGGGAGGATGGCTATGCCGTGGCACATGGGTGCCGGGCGGGGCTGTTCAGGGCATAGCACAAATTTGCTGAATGGTGTGCGCGATAAGTTTATATTTGATGCTGAACTTCCCATTCACAAGCCACTCAACGTCACTTCGATTTTTGGGGAGACATGGATGTTGCGCGCAATTTCTGTATTTGGTTTGCTCATTACGGCTGCCGGGCTGCTGGTGAATCCGGCGTACGCTGAAACCCCGGTCGAAGTGCTGGCGGTTCTAAAAACGGAGGCATCAGCCACGCCGGGCTTCCAGGGGTTCTCGGCCGCGCGCGGCGAGAGTTTCTTCAAGACCAAACACAGCCACGATTTGAGTTGTTCCTCGTGCCATACCGACAATCCCGCCGCGCAGGGCAAGCATGCAGAGACCGACAAGCTCATCAAGCCGCTTGCCCCGGCCGCCAACTCCGAAAGATTCACCGACATGAAAAAAGTGGCGAAGTGGTTCAAGCGCAACTGCAATGATGTGCTGGACCGGGAATGCACTCCCCAGGAAAAGGGCGACGTGCTCGCCTACCTGCTCACCGTACCCAAAAACTAGGGGAACACCGTGGCGCTCGATTTTACGAATTTCGTCCGGGTATTCGCTGTTGCAATGCTGTTGATGGCGGCCGCAATGTCTGTTGCCTACGCCGATGACGATGATGACGACTACAAATTCAACGTCAACAATGCCACATGGAAAAGCGAATGCGGCGCCTGCCACGTCGCCTATCCGCCCGGCCTGCTTCCTGCCGAATCGTGGCGCGCTATCATGTCGGGGCTGGCCAGGCATTTCGGCAGCGATGCCAGTCTGGATGCAGCATCGGCCGATGAGATAACGGCATTTCTGGAAAAGAATGCCGATACCGGGAAACATGAATTATCGGACAAGCCGTTGCTGCGCATCACCGAAACCCGCCGGTTCAAGTCCGAGCACAGCGAAGTGGCGGCGCGCCACTGGAAAAACCCCGGGGTCAAGAGCCGCGCCAATTGCGGGGCCTGCCATACCACGGCGGACAGCGGTGATTTCAGCGAAGACAATGTAAAAATACCCAGGTAAAGAGATCACATCATGGTCCGACGCATTTTAGTATGGGACGTACCCACGCGGGTTTTTCACTGGCTGCAGGCGCTGTCTTTTGCGGTGGCCTATCTGACCGCGTTTTCGGAGCGCATGCGCAATTATCATGCGGCGCTCGGCTACATCCTGCTGGGACTGATCGTGTTCAGGTTGTTGTGGGGTTTTGTCGGCACACGCTATGCGCGGTTCAGTTCTTTCCTGTTCAACCCCAAAGAGATCGTCGCCTATTTGTCGGCTATGGTCAAAGGCAGGCCCGCGCATTACCCGGGGCACAACCCGGCGGGGAGTGTGTCGGTGTGGCTGCTGTTGGCGCTGGGCCTGTTCATCGGCGTGACAGGCGTGCTGGCGCTACAGGATGACGCAAGCGATCTGGTCGTCGAACTGCACGGCCTCGCAACCAACGTCATGTTGGGCGTGATAGCGCTGCACCTGGTTGGCGTGCTGACGAGCAGCCTCCTGCACCGTGAAAATCTGGTGCGTTCGATGTTTAGCGGATTGAAGCCAGCCGAGTCGGAGAAAGGCATCCATCATCAGTATGGTTGGCTGGGTGTGTTGATGGTGGTTGCAGTAGTCGTATTCTGGTTCGCTTATGTCAAGCATCCGCTTGGATGAGCGCAGGCGGGCGGCGCGAAGTTTTGTGTGTCCGGATTATTGAGGTTTTCATATTTGATGACAATGACACATCTTTTGGAATGCAGTCAGAGGAAATTAAAAAAACTGGCACGTCATTCCCGTGAATTCGGGGAATCCAGAATGCCTCGTCATTGCAACAAGGCTTTAGCTGCGAGCGAAGCGCGGCAGAGGCGAAGTCGACGCGGCAATCCAGGACAGCAAACCACTGGATTGCTTCACTTCGTTCGCAATGACGGCAAGGGTGTCGTGAATTATGGAAGTATCAATACGTCGGAGTCTAGGGTGAATTTCAGGAGTATTAAATGAAAATCAGGTTCATGTTGCAGCATGCTGCCGCCAGCTTGTTTCTGGCGACCTTGTCGGGTTTGGTATACGCGGACGATACAACGGCGAAGCAGGACTTGCCGACGTCTGCGGCGAGCTTCTATACCAATAATTTCCAGTCCTTGAAAAACCGGACATTTGAAGCGCGGCCGGCAAATTCGCCAGCCAATTCGAAGGGCTACCTGATTGCGGCGAATGACGGTGCGCCAGTACCGGGCGGCGCGGGCGATGCTTCTTTCACTCCCGAGCCTGAATTTCATCCGCCGTGGATGTCGGGCAGGAAGGCCCATGAATATCTGGGGCTGGGCACCATCGCATTGGCCGGACTCACGGCACTGGCCGCGCCGGGAGGAGACGGCTGCGAACAGAATTGCCCGCCCGTTTCACAGCAGCCGCCCAGGCAGACATCCGGCACCACCCACACCAGGCTGGCCCGTGCTACCGGCGCAATGGCCATCGCCACGGTGCTTACCGGACTGCTGTATCACTGGGACGACTTTCATCTGGGCGACGGCTTTGCCGACCCGGATAACCAGCACGTGGCGCTGGCCGGCACGGGCGCGCTGCTGATGCTGTATGCAATAGATAAATCGGCTCATTCATCGGTGCCAACCAGCCATGCGGGCATCGCCGAACTGGGCGCGGCTGCCATGGTTGTGGCCATCAAGTTGACCTGGTAGCGGGGGAGAGATCATGCAGAAAAAAATGAAAGTCGCCGCGTTGCTGGCCGCAGCGCTGATATTGAATAGCGCTTATGCAGTAGCGGAGCAAAGTTTTGGGGGCTGGCTGATCAACTTTAATCGCCAGAAGGGAGTCAAGCCGGTCACCGACAAAGCCTACCTGGAAGAATGCGGCGGATGCCACTTCGCCTACCAGCCCGGCCTGCTGCCGGCCAGGTCATGGGAGGCGCTGCTGAACAAGGATGCGTTGCGCAAGCATTTCGGCGCCAATGCCGAGCTCGACGATGACACGCTGAAAGAGATACGCGATTACGCCGTGGACAATGCGGCGGATAAATCCTGGTACAAGCGCTCGCGCAAGATCGCCGTCGCCACCGAGACAGGTCCCGCTCCGCTGCGCATCACCGGGTTGCTGTATATCTCGCGCAAGCACCACGATATCCCCGAGAAAATGATCAAGGGCAACAAGGGCGTGAGGTCGCTGAGCTTCTGCGACAAGTGCCACACCCAGGCCGCGATGGGTGTCTATGACGCGGATACCGTGAACATCCCGAATTACCCGAACTGGGATGGGTGGTTTGCCAAGTAATCAGGGAGCTTGACCGAACTGGGGAATCCTTGGGAATGTGCCTGACGCGAAGCGTTCCTCTCGACTGGCGTGTTATGCTAACTTATTGGCAATGTGCTCGCTTCTTTTGTGGAATGAGGTAATCGTCATATGAGGCGAACCCCTTTGGGAGCGACAGCTTGGCGTTGGGATTGCGGCGCAAGTTTTCGCGATTACTAACGGAACTTGCCTCGAACGCTTGGCAGGCCAGTTTCGGCTCACCCATTAGTTCGTATGTGAAACCCATATTCAGGTTGACGTTGGTTAGCATGTCAAAGCGTTCAAGGGTTGTGGCGATTTGATGGGCTTTCTCGAAATACTCTATCGACTTGGTATATCTATGCTCAAAAGTAGCGGATTTATCAAGGAAACCTTCTTCTTGATAATGTTTAGCCCACTTTCCATAGATAGAAGGTGAGCGGAAGAAGAACCCGTAAGTTCTATATCCTTCAGCAAGGCACAATTGGTCGGATTTGCTTTGACAGATTTCAATTGCTTCACGAATCAGACGTTCCGCAATCAGTGGTCGGTCTTCCTGATCGAATAGGTAGGTGGCGTCAGATAGTTTGACGTTTGGGTCCGATGTAGCAACTACACCAACACCGGCACAGCCAGCTAATGCCAATGAAAAACTAACTGACATCAATTTAAACCAACTATTTGCCATAAGACCTCTCATTAAGGCATAACGAATGTAAGGGGCGTGGAGCTACGCTTTTCAACGAAACGTTACGCTTGGCCGCGATGGGTGTCTATGACGCGGCTACTATCCCGAATTATCCGAACTGGGATGGATGGTTTGCAAAATGACCGGTGAGCTTATTTGCAGGGAGGTTGCAGACGCCGGGTAATACTTGCTGATGAAGTACCGGTTCATGGAACTCGTGCAAATACCCGGCTTTTGTAGTATCTCACGAAATTATTTGGATCCCGCATGTAAATGTAGGTGTGTTTCCTGTCTATCCGGATATTGCCGTTCGGTAGCACGTAAATCCTGCGATAGTCATTGGGGTCGATTTCATCAGGGTCGGGCCGCTCATACAGCGTACGCTTCACCGACCGGACGAGCTTATTGCCAGAGCAGACCCACAAATCATCGAATTTGAAATCGTATTCACCCAGCAATCCTTCTATGTCCCAGTCGACCCTGACGTGGTATTTACGCCCAAGTTGATCTAAACGCGTCAGCGTGACGATGACCGTACCCGGGTAGGCATTAATTTTCCCCTTATGAATTTTGTTGTAGATAGCCGATGATGCATAGTGCCCCGCATAAAAATCACCGGGGGCGGGGCGAGGTATGGGAATGAACTGTCCATTCCATCCGATAGACCCGGGGTTGTAATCTGCCGGAACGGCTCGATCTGCTGGTAGATTGTCTGGCAGGTCATCATCCAGTATCGAGTCCAATCCCCTGGTATCGTTTGCCCCCAGATGTTCGTAGTTAAACCGACCAGACAGATCCGGGCAACGTCCATCTTCAACCGGATTGTCGATCGCTTCCTGGTCCCATTCCGGAATGGTTTGGCATGCGACTAATAGCAAAACTGCCACTAACGCCGGGTAATGCTTGCAGATGAGATATTGGTTCATATTTAATGGGTGGTTTCGTTACGCACAGTATTACTCATCGCTACCGGGTCAAAGTTGATCTGCTGTAGCAAGGTAGGGATCACCAACGGCATCGCCAGCGGGATATTGACGCCCGCCATGAACCCCCTGATGTTGTCGGCAGTGTCGCTGGCCACCTTCCAATTACCAAGGCTGTCATATCCGCCTTCTATACGACCGCCCAAGTAATCATGGGGACCGGCAAAGGATTCCAGCAGCTTATCCAGGAAGCTATTTGGTGTTACGGACATCCCCAAAAAGGTTGGTAAGAGTGCCTGCGACCCACCCGTAAGGCCGCCTTGTGCGGTGAGCGCTTCAGTTAGGGTGTACAGCTTCTTGGTATCAGGATTGATGGTATTCCCTGCGAACGTCCAAAGAGGGTTGGCAGTGCTGGGCGGAGTCATGGTACCCAATTCTTGCAGCCCCTTAATGCTGATGCGTGTCCCCGCAACCCGATCGTTAGAGCCATCAATGCCTGCACTACCACCACCGGTGTTGTTGCTATAAATTTTACCGGAAGGGTCGTTGGCATCTTGAACCCCTTTGAATGTATTAGAGTCGTTGACCATGGCAGTACGCATTGCATAATTTGCCCATGTCGATCCCGCCATGATAGCCGCCGTGGTTGCGCCTTTCTGGCAACCGCTTCCGGTCATATCGCCGGTGGCGCAACCGGTCAATGTTTTCGCAGCAAAACTTTTCAGGTTATAGGTTTTCAAATAATCCTGTATCACGCCGGCGGTAATCATCGCGGCAACGACGTTGCGCACGTTCTCGCTCTTGCCCATATCGTTGAGGGTTTTGCCGAGGTCGCCTTTGTTGTTGATGAGGCTGAGGCTGGCTTCGCTGGCCAGTGTGGTGAGTCCTGCCGAAACGGCGGCAGAGGCCGCAGTGGTGGTGCCTGCTGCAGCACCCGTCATGGTGCCTGCCGCGCTGCCCGCCGTACCCGCACTAAAATACGTTACGACGATCACGATGACTGCCGCCGCTTCCGGGGTCAGGCCATCATGGCTGTAGTTCCAGTGCTGCACGGCCGTCTGCACCTGATTCCACTGCACCTTGACCTTGGGGTCGTGCGCAAGCTGGCCGATCCATGCCTGGCCGGGCTGGCTGGACAGGTTCTGGATGGCCTGGTCAAAGTCGGCTTGGCGTTGCGCTGCTTGCTGTTCCGGTGTCAACGGAACGACCGGGATGAATTTGCCGTTGGCGTCCCGCTTCGGTGCAGGGGCCGGCGTTGCAGGCACTTCAGGGATATCAACGACGATGCCGCCATTGGCGTTCAAGCTCAGGCCCTTGCCTGCGTTGATGTTGGCAAGCTTGAGGGTTTCGACGTAGTCGCCGCCCCCGCTGCTGTTTTGCCAGGCCAGGGAGTTGTTGCTGTCGGCGACACTGGTATAGGTGCTGTCCTTCACGGCGGCGAAGGTGATTTTGCCGTCCCGGCCTGCGTTGGTGCTGCCGTCTGCATTGGTGGTGGCGGCATATCCGGTGGCGGAGAGGTCGAATGATCCTTGCGCATTCAGCTTGCCGGCTTCAATCAGGGTATCGCCGCCGGAGTGGGTGGTGATGTCGCCTGCGCTGGTGAGGGTGGTGACCCGGTTGGTTTGGGTCTGGCTCTGGCCAGTGTTGTTGATGCGGCGCGTTGCCAAACCGTTAGGCGATCCATCGAAGTTGATGTCAAAGCCGTCGGTGGAGAGGGTTTCGGTATGGGTGCTGCTGGTGGTGTTTGCGGCAGCCAGCAGTTTGAGGTCGCCTCCGGCATCGATGTTGATGCCGCCAGCCCCCGAGGTGACTCGGGATGCTTGCAAGACGATGTCGGCTCCGCTGTTGACTTTGACACTGTTGCCTTGTGCCGTGCTGCCCTGGTAGTCGAGACTGGCGTAAATGTCCGTAATCGTGTGATGCTGCTTGGTGAAGAAGTTGGGGTTGGTGACAATCATGGTGCTGCTGCTTTGGTTGAGGGTGTCCTGGCCGGCAAGCAGGGCGACGGTTCCGCCTGCGGTCAGTGCCAGGTTGCCTGCATTGGCGGCGAGATCGGTGCCGCTGGCGATGATATTCCCACCCGCCATGATGTTGAGCTTGGCCTGTCCAGAGCTTGTCGAAGGGCCGCTGTTGCTGGTGGAACTACTAGCCATTCGACTTGGCTGCCCAAAGTCGGCAGCCAAGTCGCTGGTTATGGTGAAACTACTGCGGCTGTAGCTTTGTTTGGTGCCGTCGGTGCGGGCCTGGGTGGTGATGTCCGGGCCGCTGTCGGTGATGCTGTAGGGGTTGCCGCCACTGCCGAATTGCAGCCCGGTGGTGGTTTCGTGCCTGTAGCTGTCTGAGCCATAGGTGTTGGTGGCGGCTGAGATATTGACGTCACCCATCGCAGCAACGTTGATGTTGTGTTTCGCGCTGGCTGTGCTGCCGACAACCCCGATGTTCTTGCCACTGGTGATGCTGATGCTGTCGGCACTCAGGTTGCTGCCGATGTTGTCGGTGCGCCAGCTTTCGTTACGCACATCAAGTGTGGTGTGTGTGAACAATCCACTCCCTGTAGCATGCGACTCGGTGTAAGCATTGTGATTCTCAGCTGTCGTGCCGATGTTGACGTTGGCATCCGCAGCGACCGTAAGTGTGCCAGTCTTGGCGGTGATGTCGGTGCTTTGCAAGGTGATGTTGCCCTTGCCATCGGTACGCCCGGATGAACTGCCGCCGTCGCTTGTCTGAGTTGTAGCAGCCGTATTCAACCGGGTGGCAACCAGGGTAACGTTGCCACCCGCATTCAGAGTGGAGCCGAGAACGGTTTCATCGTTGAAGCGCCCTATCGCAGAACCCGTGTTGTAACCGGAAGAGGTGCTGTTCTTGCTGGCGTCGAGCGTCAGGTCGCCACCGGCAACCAATGTGGCATCCTTGCCGACATTGAGGGCGGCTGAGGTGAGGTGCATGTCGTTGCCGGAAGCGAGGTTGAGGTTACCCCCCGTCTGGATGCTGCTGGTGTGTTGCGTGACCCCGGTGTCGTAAGCTGCGTATTGATTTGCAGTGGCAGAATTGGTCGCAGTGAGCACACCGACGGTAAGGTTGCGCCCCGCGTTGATCGTGGCATCACCCCCCGCGTTGATTATGGCTCCGACAATGGAGATGTCTCGCCCCGCATTCAAGCCAAGGGAGCCGGTGGCATTGATACCGGCTGCCGGGTTAAGCTCAGTACCGTTCACCACGCCGTTGCCGATCGTGCGGGTAACATTCTGGCCGGTGAGCGCATTGCTAATGTCGCGCCCGGCCGTCAGGCTGACATTGGCGCCGCTGATGTTGCCTGAGAGGTTGAGAATGTCGTTGCTGGCGACCAGAATGGCGCTGCCACCGCTGCTGATCGCCCCCCCTTGATTGGTAATGTCGTTCACATTGATGGAGAGCGCTGTGTCGGCGCGGATGGTGCCGCTGTTATTGACGCTATTGCTGTTGATATTGATCACGTTCGCCGCAAGCAATGCGCCGCTCGGTTTGAGGTCCCCTTCCTGCACGCTGGACAAATAGACCTGCGGAGCCAGAACGTGCCCGGTCGTGCCGTCCGGCAGCGTTACGCTGCGATCCACCATCCAGACTATGTCATGCTTGAGAGAATTGATCTGGGCGGTCGTCAGTGCCACACCGACCGTGAGATTAAAATCTTTGGCGGCATCGACACCTGAATTCATCAGCGCAATGAATTGCGACTGGGCATCGGTGTAGCCATTAACATACATACGGCCCGTGCCGGCGGTGATCTGCTGTGTCACCTGCTGCTGCTCATAGAATCCGTCGCCCAAACGCATTTGTATTTGCTGCGGATCCAGTGACAAGCGGCTCAACATGTAGTTGCTGGAGACAAAGTTGGCGTAGTTGGTAAAACGCGGGTCCGTCACCACCAGATACGGCTGGCCCGGTTGGCTGTGGATGCTGAATAATCCGTTGCTGGGCACCGTGAGGGTAGCACCTCTGGCGACAGGAACAACAGCGTTGACAACTGCAGACTTGGATACGTTGGACGATGTCACCGCAGTGCGGTTGTTCCACACATCCGACCCTGTAATCGTGGTGTAGGTCGATGCCGGCGCATAGGGGATTGGATAATTAACCCAGCCGTAGTCTGGGACAAGAGATGGCCAACAACCTGTCCATCCACATGAAACCGTCCAATGCGATCCGGTCTGCACATATACCCAATTGTCTTGAGTACCATTCGTAACAGTCATCCGTTGACGGAAAGGCGCGCCAGAGTTGGTCAGCACAGCATTGGAAACCAGTGTATTGGCCGCTGAGATAGTGCTGTAGTTGTTGGTAACCGTCCCACCTCCAAGCCACATGCTCGCGCCGGACAGCAGCTGACCTGCCGCTGTCGTAGTCGACGTGAATTGTTCATCGGAATAACTTGGGGTATATCGGGGATTACCAGCAACATAAGTTCCCAAAACCTCCGGCCCCCACTGCAAACCTACTACGGTGCGTTGATTGACAAGTGCAGTTGCCCCGATGCGCAGATTGCCACCCGCCTCGATGATCGCCGACGAGTTTGTAACATTGGCTGCATTGCCGGTCAGGTAACCATTCGAATCAACTGCCAGATTCGCACCGATGTTGACATCGCCCAAACTATAGATGGTCGCACCGCCCTGATTAAGGAGTGTGTTCTGAACGATAAGGTTGACACTCTGCGTGCCCGCGATGATCGCACTTGCATTGAGGTTGGTAAGTGAATTGGCGCGCAAGATGATGTTGTCGCCGATAACCGCTCCGGTATTGGAAAAAGCATTGCTGGTAATGGCAATGGCATTACCTTCGATCCGTCCGGCATTGGTGATGCTGCCGATATTGCTGTTAAGTGTGGTATTCGCCGAGTTGATGATGGCGGCAGATTGATTGTCGAGACTGTTCGCTGTTAGTGTCAAATTGCCAATCGCCTCTATAGTGGATTGATTGGTGAAGGTACCGGAGGCAGTAATTGCCAGGTTCCGGTTGGCTTGAATGACATTGCCTGTCGCATTGGTGTAATTCCCCTGCATGTTCAGGCTGGCATCACGTCCGGCAATGATTTTTCCGCTCCCGTTGACGGAATTTGCAGTCAAGTTCGTGTCAAGCGCACTGGCAAGCGTACCGCCCGTGTTATTCAATGTGCCTGTGATGTTCAACAAGAGGTTGCCAGTGTTGGCAATGAGCACACCTTGTGCGTTGCTCAGACCGGCTGCATTGGCAGTCAAACTGCCACCGACCAGAATGCCGTTGTCGTTATTAACAGTGCCAGTTGCATTTAATACAAGCCCTCCTTGCGACTGGAACACCCCTCCGGTATTCACTATGTCACCGGTAGTTGCGGTCAGTGCAGCAGATCCTCCTATCGTGGTTTGGCTATGAGCCAGATTCACGGCAGCTCCCACCAAGCTAAAATTACCTCCCGCGAAATTTTGTCCGGTGGCATCGATTCTGTTCGCAGCAGTTAGAGTCAGAGTACCGTTTTGAGTAGCCGCTCCGTTGGCTGCAATCCCCGCCCCCAGAATTCCGGTCGAGTTGATGTTCGTCGCATTCAGGTTAAGATTGCCCTGTGCAGACAGAATACCGGTGTTGTTGATGTCACCTGTCGTGGTGAGCTGTGCCGCTTGCTGACTGTAGAGGGTTCCGCTGTTGGTAATGCCGGTGTTGCTGTTGATACCTACGTTACCACTGGCAGATGTGCTGCCACCCAACGTGATCTGGCCCTGATTGTCCAAAGTGAAATCGCCTGCCTGCGCCGAGAGATTGCCCAGGCTGTTTACGCCGACCCCGGCTTCGGTACCGACCAAGCGAATCTTGTTGGCATACATGCCGCCTAACAAGGCAACGTCGATGCCGACGGTAGGTTTGTTTGCATCCCCTGCAATGATCTGTACACCCAGTGTGTTGTAGTTGACGAGGTTGGCGCCGGTAATGACGTTGAGGTTGCCCGCCCAGAGTTGGCCGTTGACCTGGACGCTGCGGGCAATAAGGTCGAGCTGGCCGATGTTGCCGGCATTCAATCCCGCCGTGCCGATCTGGATGTCTCCGCCCGTCACGCGGAGTGCATCCAGACTGCCGCTAGTCCCGATGACGGGAGTGCCGGTGGTGAGCACGCCACGGCTGGTGTTGATGAAGCCGCAGCCGTTACAGGTGATGCCGTTAGGGTTGGCAACGATGACCTGGGCTTGTTGCCCGGCCACTTCGATGTAGCCGTTCAATTGACTGCGGCTGGTGCTGGTCACTTCATTCAGGATGACGCTGGCAGCGCCATTGGCCAGGTTCTGGTTGCCTGCAACGTAGCCTGCTTGCCGGGTGAGAACGGTGGACTGGCTGTTGTTGAGTATCAACCCGGCAGGATCGACGTTGAATTGGGTATATTGGTTTTGCGAGACACCTGCTGCGTTGGGCGTGGCGATCTGTACCAAAGGTATGCCGTTGGCCGTGGTATCGATGAGGGGGCGCTTGTTCGGCGCGGCTGCCTGGTTTGCAATGACCTGTGCAGTGACGATCAGCGGCTGACCGATATATGCAATAAGGGTGAGCCAGGCAATCGAGGGGCGCAGTGGCGACTGCCGAAGCTGAGTGTTGCCATACTGATACTGTTCATCGTTCACCTGTTTTTGTGTGCACATGATGAGCCTTTCAGATTGCAGCCCGCTGTTAGTTTGATTATTCGTTTTATTACATTTGATACATCAGACTGAATCCTGCCGCGGGTACATTGGTAGGGTAGTATTCTGGTTTGTACAGCGAAAATCCGGCGAACACTTCATACATCATGCCCTGCACCAGGTTACCCCTGAGCCCGCCCACTAAGCCGGCCAATTTGTTGCCAAGCAGTGTGGCGGTGTTGTTGCCATACACCGCACCGAAATCGAGCCCCACATAAGCGGATTGCGCGGTGTCGGCAATGGGAATGCCGATCTCGTTGCGCAGAAAGAATCCCTTTTCGGCGCTCATCGGATACTCACCATCAAAGCCGCGCACCGTCCAGCGGTTGCCGATAGAAAACCAGTTTTCGGCATAGAGCGCGGTGTTGGTATTTTGCGCGCGGAAGGTGGCGCTGTAGCTAAGCTGACGTTCATTCAGTTGGAAGGGCATGGTCAGCATGGCATCCAGGGTTTCGAGCGTGTAGTTGTATCGCGGACTGGCACCGGGCAAGTTCGCGGGATCTGATTGCGCGCCGAACCAGGGTGTCCCCTTGCGGCAGGCGAGTGTGGCATCGATCTGCGCCTGTCCGATGTAGTGTTTGTGGATCAGCGCAATCTCGGCGAAAGTGGTATCGCGCTTTTGAACCAAGACTTCGGTATCGTCGATGTAGGAATGGCTGAAATATCTTCCTGTGCGGAATTGCAGGCTGCTTTTACTGAATTGATCGCGATAGAAGAGGTAGCTGACTTTCGCATCAAGGTTCTGCATTTTGCCGCTGGAGACAAAGCTCTGCGCAATCCCCATGATGCGCTGGTGATAGGCAAATTCATTCGCCGATATCGAGCTCGTCCAATAACCGAAAGGTACTGAATAGGAAAAATTGTTGCCCGATGTTCCGCGCATGTAGTTGTTGCGATCAGCATCGGTGCTGGTGCCGATATTGAACAGGTCGTTTATGCCGAGCAGGTTGTCCCACCCGGCCTGTAGTCCGGCCTGGGTCTTGCCGGTTGCCTTGATACCGCTGTCATCCAGATTGATGGTGGCATTCCAGGGCTTGCTGCGCCTGACCGAGATGATGACGTCACTTTCGCCCAGGTTTCCGGCGGGGACGATCTGCATGCTCACATCCTGGCTGGTTACACGTTTCATCTGTTCCAGTCCCTGCTCGAGGTCGCGCAGGTTGAGCAGTTTCCCGGCGGAAGTCGGAAATGCGTTCTTCCAGGTTCCGGCAGTACCGGCATCGGCAAACCGCAGTTCATGAATGATGCCGGGAATCAGGGTTAATTTGAGTGTGCCGCTCAACATGTCCTGTTCAGGAATAGCCACCCGCGTGGTGGAATAGCCGCGTTCCAGTATCTTCGTAGTAACACCCTTGACGAGTATATTGATGCCTTCGCGCCCGATACATTTCCCTTTGTATTGATCAAGAAATTTTTGCGCAAAATGAAAAGGGTCCAGCAAGGATGTGCTGGCACCATAGCGCTGCGCTGCAGGAGAAAGCTGGCTGGGTAGTTCCAGAACAAATGTGTTGACGGTAAAACAGGGAGTTTCTGCTGCAGGGAGTTGAAATGGTTGTGCTTCCGGGACTACGCCTTGAAGATTAACGTTGGGAGCTTGTTGCTGGCGCTCTCGTTCCTGCGCTTGCTGTATGGCGCGGTTGCGCAGTTCTTCGCTATCTGTTGTGTCCACGGCGGCATAGCCATCGCTCATGAAAATGAACATGGATATGAAGAATGCCGGGCAATTTTTCACCCTCTTTCTACTTGTTGAGTTCATGGACTGCAGCCCGCCCTATGCCCAGAATATTTACTATCCGCTTCTTATGCGAAAACCCCTTAAATCGTTCGACATTAAAGTTTTGAACTGCCGGCATTCCGCCCGTTTTTAAAAATCTTGATACTTTGGCTATGGGCTTAGCCGTATAGCATGCTCTTCTTCTCCATAGCCGCGCTATGGATACTACCCGTTGCGGATACACGGACTTGGATCCGAGACGGAGACATTAACAATCGTCACAAGTTCATTTCGATAGGTAGCGCTTGGCGCTGCTTGAGCCAAATAAACCCGGGTTGTATTGTTTTTGCAAGTTGGAATGGAAAGTGAAGCTTCGGCATTTGAGTCCCATTTAGTGACCAGAGCTATCGGCTAACGCAGCCAGCTCCAATTCGCTGAATCCGGCCGCCCGCCGTGCTGGCAGATTGAACGGCCCGCGCAGGACCGGCGCCCGGTATTCGGCTGCGAGGCGGGCGTAGGTGGCGACCGGCTCGAGGCCGCGTTGCTCGCACAGCCAGTTGTACCAGCGGTTGCCGGTCGCGACATGGCCGATCTCATCGCTTAAGATAATATCCAGTATCGCGGCTGCGGCCATGTCTCCGGCCTGCGCGAATTTGGCACGCACCTGCGGCGTGGCATCCAGTCCGCGTGCTTCCATCGTGCGCGGCACCAGCGCGATGCGCGCTAGGATGTCGTGCTGGGTTTTGGCCGCCATCTCCCACAGGCTGCTGTGCGCGGGAAAGTCTCCGTACGCGTAACCCTGGGTTTGCAGGTGTCCGGCCAGCAGCGAAAAATGCAGCGCTTCTTCGTCCGCCACGTGCAGCCAGTCGGCGTAATACTCACGCGGCATGCCGGCGAAGCGCCAGATCGCGTCCAGCGCCAGGTTGATCGCATTGAACTCGATATGCGCCAGCGCGTGGATCAGGATGGCGCGGCCTTCCGGCGTGATCATCGAGCGGCGCTTGACCAGGCGCGGCGCGACCAGTTCGGGTTTGACCGGATGGCCGGGTATGGTTTGCCGGGCTGTCGGCGCCGCATCGGTGTCCAGCCCGATCTCGCCCGACAGCCATGCCCTTGCCAGCAGGCGCACGCCTGCGGCTTTGCGGGCCGGATCACTTTCGGCAAGCCAGAAAAGTGCCGCGAGTCTTAATTCTGCGGGGCTGGAAACTACTTTATTTGGTGATGATGAAGGAATCAAAATATCAGTCCCGGTCGGGTGAGCAGCAAGCCATGCGCTGGATTTTTCGGAACTTCACGTGCCTCCAGGTATTTTTCAATGCAATTGCGACCATCGAGGGCAGGCAGTGTGGGTACTTTTGCGGTGAAAAACAATAGGCCGTATTCCCGAATACTCTTGTCGACTACAGATGAAAAAATTACCAAAACTTTTAATGAGCGTTATAATATCCCCAGTTTGGAAAGGTTATGTCGCTTCCGTAGCTTGTCGGCTGGTGAAACCAATAGTACTGTAGCATTTGCTCTGCCGGGTTGTGGAAGTTGATGTGACGTTGGGCTGTCCGGGGTGTTCTTGTCAATTTACTATCGAGGAGAAATTATATGTTGGACGTAGCGATATTCTTTATTGGTTTGTTTGTCCTTACAGGTATTATCATTATTACTGATGATGCAGGATGGGACAGGAAGAAGAAATAGCCGGTTCGGCACAAGCCCCGGAGTTCCCGAAGCGTACTGATCGGTAATCCGGGTGAACTATAACTATCCTGAACATTTAGGGTTAACTTGGTAAGATCGAGCTGGCCGCAAGCTTGTCCGGCCGGTGGAATCCGCCTTTCAATGGGTCGGCAATGCATGCCGGCCCATTTTCATTTTGTGAACCAGGCCATATGCCGGGCGGCGCCAAATTCCGGGTGGAACTAGCGCTGTGGTTAAGCATGGGCCTTTTCTTGTAAGATGCGCGACATGATGGAACAAGAAACCACAAATCCCGATTCACCGCCGACCCGGATCATCCTGGGTGTCAGCGGCGGCATTGCGGCCTACAAGGCTGCGGAGTTGCTGCGTCTGCTGGTGAAGCAGGGCATCGGGGTGCAGGTCGTGATGACCGAGGCTGCTTGTCATTTCATCACGCCAATCACGATGCAGGGCCTGTCCGGCAGGCGCGTGTACACCGACCAGTGGGACGCCAGCGTGCCGAACAACATGGCGCATATCGAGCTGAGTCGTGCCGCCGATGCGATCCTGATTGCGCCGGCGAGTGCAGATTTTATTGCCAAACTTGCGCATGGTCTGGCGGACGATCTGCTCTCCACGCTATGTCTGGCGCGTGTGTGTCCGCTGATCATCGCTCCGGCGATGAATCGCGAGATGTGGCTGAATGCCGCTATGCAACGCAACGTCAAGCAACTGATTGCCGATGGCGTACAGGTGCTGGGACCGGATAGCGGGGTGCAAGCGTGCGGGGAAGAAGGCATGGGGCGGATGCTGGAGGCTGTCCAGTTGGCGCAGGAAATTGCTGCATTTTTGCAGACCGGTAATACATCGATCGAGGTCGCTTCATCACTCCCCCGGAGGGATGTGGGGCAAGTGCAGTCGTTGGCCAGGAAATTGTCCGGAAAAAATATCCTGGTGACGGCGGGCCCCACCTACGAGGCGATAGATACCGTGCGCGGCATCACCAATCGAAGCTCCGGCAAAATGGGCTATGCAATCGCACAAGCCGCGCAGGAACTGGGTGCGAAAGTAGTGCTGGTATCCGGGCCGACCGCGCTTGCCAAACCCCAAGGGGTGCAAAGTGTGGATGTACAGAGTGCAGAGCAGATGTTCGAAGCTGTAAAGCAGCACGTCGGCAATTGCGATATTTTTATCGGCGTGGCGGCGGTGGCCGATTACCGCGTCGCGCAAGCCAGTGCGCAAAAAATAAAGAAGAGCGCTGCCAACCTCACCCTGGAACTGGTTCCCAACCCGGATATTCTTGCGTACGTCGCCAATCTGACCAATCCCCCGTTCTGCGTGGGTTTTGCAGCCGAAAGCGAAAATCTTGCGGAAAATTCCGAGAAAAAACGCCGTGAGAAAAAATTGCCGCTGCTGGTGGGCAATCTGGTGCAGCGGGCTGTCGGCAGCGACGATAACGAACTGGTTTTATTCGATGACAGCGGCAGGCAAACACTGCCGCGCGCAGACAAGTTGACGCTGGCACGTCAATTGATGCAGCGCATCGCACAACGCATTAAGTGAGGAGTCACCCAATGAAACACATCGACGTGGATGTCAGGATTCTCGATCATCGCTTGCACGAAAACATGCCCGGCTACGCGACCGCCGGTTCGGCAGGGATAGATTTGCGCGCCTGCATCGAACACAACATGGTGATCCAGCCCAAGCAGAGCGAGTTGATCCCGAGCGGCATCGCGATTCATTTGGGTAATCCGGGTTATGCGGCGATGATTTTGCCGCGATCCGGTCTCGGCCATAAGCACGGTATCGTGCTGGGCAATCTGGTCGGTCTGATCGACTCCGATTATCAGGGGCAGATATTCGTTTCGTTATGGAACCGCAGCCAGATCCCGTTTACGCTGATGCCGATGGAGCGCATGGCGCAACTGGTGATCGTGCCGGTGATGCAGGCGAAGTTTAATGTCGTGGAAGAGTTCCCGGCCAGCGAACGCGGCAGCGGGGGGTTCGGCAGCACCGGCAAGCACTGATTTACTTCTAAAATTCAGCGTCCGCTGAAATACATGTCTCGCAGAAAAGCAGAGCCTGGAACAGGGCGGCTATGTGCCTGCTGTGCTGAAAACTCTGCCGTTAAAAAAGCGCGCGGTTGCTGAAGGCCTGAAGTGCAATCAACCCTCCAGGCCCATCATCGCTACGCTGGATGGTTGTTATTTGCCAATTATCTGGAGTGCGCGCTGGAGGAAAGTATCAGCCATTTCTTCACTGATGGTTAATTTGATCAGTTTCTTGCAGCCCAGCAACGCCTGCTCCAGCGACTCGGGCGTGCCATCAACCTCCTCCAGTTTTTTGATAATGCGTTCTGCGTTATTGCCCAACAGCTCTTTGGCAATGCCTGCAAGCTGGAGCTTTAATAATATCCCTGCGCCTCCGGCCTGGCTGGCTTCGGTGGGTATCATCGAGATGTCATCATGAATGAATCCCTTTGCATACAATCCATCAAGCACCGAAATCACATCGCTGACCCAAAATACTTTTTTTGCCAGATCGGCAACTGTCGTCTTGCCATCAATGGCCAGCAAAGCACGACGCTGGTTAACGGAAATTTCATGCCCATGGCTAAGGAGAATCTCCTCACCCTTCCGGGTGCGAAACAATATCAAATCGGAGCGCATGGCTATCCCCGCCTATTCGGATAGCTCGCGAATAATGTTGAAAATAAGGCGTATGGTTACTGCCACGTACACTGCTCCAAAAATGAAAATGAGCGAATCAACCAATCGCAGAATTTCAGCGGGCAGACGGCCGAAGAAAGGAGTTGTCAGGTAGCCGATACTGAACAGCGCCACCAGCAGCGTCAGAAAGTTCCAGCGCTTGCCTATCATGCCGCCCGGGATGCTGGATTTGAGCGATAGCACCAAATATAAGCAGTAAAACATGATCAGTATGGCGACGGCATTTAAAATTATGTTGATATCAAAATCCATTTTTATCTCCCTGTGATGTTTTTTTAAGTTCTGAGTGCATGTGAAACCCATTGCTTTTTTAATACGAAAAACGGAGTGCAGGAAACAATTGCCGGTATTTGTTTGCAAATGTTAATAACAGTATTTCTGAACGGGAATCCTGTGATTTCACACTTGCGCCAAACGAACAGCGATGTATTTTTGTTGGGTACGCCGTGAAATCTTCAGCATGACCCGGGCTAGCTGCAGGACTGAATTCGATCCGGAACGCCTCACGCAAGATTTTCGGGAACCCAGAAATCTTCCAGTAAAAGCTGCCTCCGAAAAAACCAGGCCGCAGTATCCAGGAATTTTTTAAAAAGGAATTCACCCCCGCTTGAGCCAATTTTTATGATTTTTGTATGGCTCATACTAATCCCGATAACCATATGGTCGTCTATAGTTAATATGGGGTAGGCGATATACTTCCATGGGAGTACACCCGCGGGGCGGGAGTGACATTGCCTGATACATCACTACGCGCACACCCAAAATTTTGTGTGCACACTTTGAAGCATATGTTGTACAGGGCAGGCTTTGCTGAAACGCGGTATCAACAGCTACTTGTTCGCCGCATTGTGGCGACGTGGTGAAATGACTATCAACCCAAAGTTAACCCGGCCTGTTTCGCCGGGTTGGCCGGAAGGCTGGCAGCACTTGCAGTTGGGAGGAGGCGGGCCAGGCAGGGAGTCTGCGTGGCGGATGCCCGCAAAGCTGGATTTTCAGCCGCGCGAGATCACCGCATCGATCTCGGCGAAGGTGCGCGCCAATTCGAAGCTTTGAACCTGGGCACCCAGCTGGCGCGCGATTTGTGTGATAGAGAACAGGCCGCATACTGCCTGTTTGCCATCCGCACTTTCGGCCACAACCAGCGCGTGCTGCCGGTGGGATTTTTTCAGGGTTGCGACGATTTCTCCGACCCGGGCATTTTTCACATCCTCGATTTTCAGGGCCTCCAGCTCGCGCTGTGTAGTCATGATGTCGCGTACCATGATGTCGGCGTGCGTGCCGCCCATGTTTTGCAGGTAGCGCATCGGCTTTTCCCCAAGGATATCCGTGGCCGTCAATAATCCCGCCACTTGATCGTTGTCGTCCAGCACCAGCAGCAGGCGTACCCCATAGCGGATCATTTTGGCATTGGCCTTGTCCATTGAGGTCCTGGCGCGCACGCTTACCACAGAAACCTTGGTCAAATCAGTCATCACGCTGATTGCCGGGTCGCTCAGCTTGACGAGTTCCGGCAGTGTCTGGACCGGGCGCAGAAACGATGTACCCGTTTTCAAATGGACGATGGGCAGCGGACTATATTCCTTGATCATGCGGACTCCCGGTAATTAATTCTGGGTCACCTGTGCGCAGGTTGCAGATGTGCGGTGTTATGTTTGGGTGCCGGGAGGTAGCCGGCCAGCTCATTGAGCGCCAGCGTGTACACCTCGCGCTTGAATTCAATCACGGCATTGATGTCCAGCCAGTAATCGTTCCAGCGCCACGCATCAAACTCGGGATGCGAACTGGCGCGCAAACAGACAT
>JAJZEQ010000297.1 GCA_021851345.1 Pseudomonadota bacterium | reverse complement strand
GTTGGTTATAAGCCAGCAAGCTGGCAAGTCGCTGGTTATCGCAATGACAGGTGTTTGTGCCATCGCTCGCAGCTAAAGCCTTGTTGCAATGACGAGGCACTCTGAGTTCCCCGAATTCGCGGGAATGACGTGCCAGTTTTTTAATTTCCCCTTACCGCATTCAGAAAGATGTGTCACTGTCATCAAATATGAAAACCTCAATAAAACAACTGGGGCAGCTTCCTCATCAATAGTTTCAGTGCAGACTGCGCGCGCAGCGCTTCGTCAGCGCGGTTCATGTGTGTACTAGCTTACTGCAGCACAGGCCTGCTTTGGTGCTTTGGGGTCGTGGTTTGAGGTATGAAAACCAGAAACTTGAGCCTTGCCGACCCCGGAACCCCGGTTTGGCAGGGTGGGCCTCAAAAAAGTTATTGACTCCAGTAAGTTGTTGAATTATCTTCACGTCAATTATGAAAATACCGTCAATCACCTTCTTCAAGACGAAGAGCCACAATGTCGGCTGGTTTGCAATCGGCTTGGGTGTGCACGGTATTTATCTGGCGAAAATCAGGCTTGCCGGTGCGATGCCGCATGTGGAGCGTTGCGAATATCACGAGACCGGTACAGTCACCGCGGCCTTGCTGGAAAATTTGCGCCGCGAAGCGGATATCGGCGAGCATGATGTCGCCACGCTGCTGGCTCCGGGCGAATATCAGTTGCTGCTGGTCGAGGCGCCGAATGTTCCGGTTGACGAGATGAAGACGGCGGTGCGCTGGAAGATCAAGGATGGCCTGAACTACCATATCGATGATGCCACGGTGGATATGGTGCGTATTCCCGCCAGCAAATATAGTTCGGGTCGCCCGCAATCCCTGTATGCGATCGCGGCGGCGAACAGCATCATACGGGAACGCATCGGCATGTTCGAACAGGCCAAGCTGGCCCTGAACGTGATCGATATCCCGGAAATGGCACAGCGCAATATCGCCGCACTGTTCGAGCGCGATGACCGCGCTTTGGTGATGGTGGCTTTTGACGATTTCGGCGGGCTGCTGACATTTACTGCAGGCGGCGAACTGTATCTGTCGCGCCGCATCGAGATCAATGTCGGACAGTTGCAGGATGCCAATGAAAATTTGCGCCAGCAATATCGCGATCGTGTTGAAACGGAGTTGCACAGGTCGCTGGATTATTTCGACCGCCAGTATAATCACCTGCCGGTAGACATGGTGCTGGTTTGCGTGCCGGACAATACCGGCCTGGTGGAATTCCTGTCTTCCGCAATGGATATCAGGGTGCAGAAGCTGGACTTGTCGCAGGTGATGGACATCAGCGCAGTCCCCGCGTTGGCAGACAGTGAATTCGTCGCGCACAACTTGCCGACCCTGGGTGCGGCGCTACGCAAGGAAAGCCGCGTGCTATGATGAAAACCCATAAAATCTACTGCGCGATTCGACAGCGGCGTTGCGCGGTGCTCGCTCCTCGCCTATCTATAAGATATGTCTCTGTCACTGCGCTCCGTGCGCCTTGCTCTCGAACCGCTCGCTACGATTTTCTGAGGTTTTCATGAGCCAGCAGATCAATCTGTTCAATCCGATTTTCATGAAGCAGCGCAAGTATTTTTCGCTGCTGGCGATGCTGCAGGCGCTGGGCTTAATCATCGCGGGCTCGCTGGTGTTTTACGGCTACGCGGTTTACCAGGTCGGCCAGCTGAATCGGCAAGCCGAGGAAAACACCAAACGCTACAATGCGGAACAGATGCGTCTGGCACGTTACATGGTCGAATTCTCCCCGCAGAAAGCCAACCAGTTATTGAAGGACACGATGCGGAATCTGGAAATCCGGGTCGCAGAACAGGATGAGCTGATCGAAGCGCTTAAATCCGGTGCGGTGGGCAACAGCACCGGCTATTCCGAATATATGCGTGCCTTTGCGCGCCAGGTGGTGCAGGGTTTGTGGCTGACCGGTTTCACGGTGACCGGAAATGCGGCCCGAATCAGCCTGAGCGGCGGCGTAACCACCCCTGAATTGTTGCCCGCCTATATTCAGCGCCTGGGCAAAGAAAAAGTTATGCAGGGCAAGACTTTCTCTACCTTGAAGATGCAACAATCCAAAGCGGATGAAGGTGCGGCATCCGGCAAAGCGCCTGGATATGCAGCAAAATCGACTGATTCTGCCGTACGGCGTTACGTGGAATTCACGATGTATTCCAGCCCCGAGAGCGAGTCCGGTAAATGAAGGATTACTGGGAGAAGGCGCGCAGCACGATAGACGACATGTCGTTGCGCGAGCGCGCGATGATTTTCGTCGCGGCGGCCTTTGTGGTGATCTCGTTGATGGAAGTGCTATTGCTTGATCCGCTGTTGGCCAGGCAGAAAATACTGTCGACGCAAGTGACCCAGCAGCAGGAGAAAATGAAGGAAGTGCAAGCGCAGATGCAAAGCCTGCTCGAGGAGAAGCGCGATGAAGAACATTCCCCGATGCATGTCCGCATTGCGCAGCTCAAACAGCAATTGCAGGAGCAGGACGTCTATTTGCAAAGCCGCCGCGATCGCCTGGTCGAGCCCGGCAAGATGGCCGGCCTGTTGAAGGATGTACTGGACAAGAACGGCAGGCTGCAGCTGGTCGAGCTGAAAACCCTGCCGGTGAGCCTGCTGATCGAAAAGCCGCAGCCGGCTGCTGTTGCCGGGCAGCCAAGCAACAACCCGGCGGCTTTACCCGGCAAGGAAAAGCAAACGGATCAGCAAAAGCAGATTTTCAAGCACGGCGTGCAAATCACCGTGCGCGGCGGATATCCGGATTTGCTGCGTTATGTCACCGCGCTGGAAAAAATGCCCACGCGGATGTTCTGGGGGGAGGCCAGTTTGATCGTGGAAAAATATCCCGACGGGGTGTTTACCCTGACCGTGTACACTTTGAGCCTGGACAAGACATGGCTGGCCGTGTGATGTGCAGGAAAATGAGTGTTGCGGCTGTGCTGCAATGGACGATGGCCGCTTGCTGCATGCTGGCATCGGCTTTCATCCCTGTTCACGCAGCAGACCTGCCCGATCCCACACGGCCGCCGTCCAGTATTTTTGCGCCTGTGGCCGGGCCTGTGGAGAATCTGTCGTCCGGTTTGCACTCGATCATCATTTCCGACATTCGCCGTGCTGCAATCATCGATGGCAAAACCGTTGAGCTGGGTGGGGAGCATGGCGGAGCGCGGCTGGTTGAAGTCAACGAGGGTGGAGTCGTGCTGCAGCGCGCGCAAAGCAGGCAGGCACTGTCCCTGTTTCCCGGCGTGAAGATCACCCGGAAAGAAGCGCCGGACACAGTTCCCGCGGCGACTGGCCAGATATCCGGGAAGAAGTTGCCCGGTAAAAAGTTGTCCGGGGAAAATGAATCGCTGAACCAGCTGTCACCCAAGGAAAAAATGCCAACCAGTGAAGCGCAAGTCTTACCGCAATCGTCCGCAGAGAAGATGCAGTCAGGCAATGAAAATACCGGGCCAGGTACTCACCACGAAGAACTTTTGCCCGGGCACCCGAAGGAGGAAAAATGAGGATAACGTTATGGCTGGGCATGCTGCTTTTGGCGGGCTGCGCTGCACCGGACAGCAAGATTCAGGCAAAGGATGACATCCAGCGCGCCATGAATCAGGCGGCACAGAATGCCGCGCAACCCAGCAAGCCGGATGCGGTGAACAATGCGTTGTTGCCGCCTCTGGACCTGGGCATGCCCAAGCTGGACAGCAAATCGCTGGACACAAAATTCGACCTGGCGGTAAACAATACCCCGGCCAGCCAGGTGTTCATGTCTATCGTGTCGGGCACGCGCTATAGCATGTTGCTAAGCCCCGATGTCAGCGGCAATATTTCGCTGAATCTGAAGGATGTGACGGTTTTTGATGCCCTGGAAGCGATACGCGAAATGTATGGCTACGATTACAAGATAGTGGGCACCCGCATTTACATCCAGTCGCTGAGCCTGCAGACGAGGATTTTTCAGGTGAATTACCTGACCGGCGATCGCAAGGGCACATCCTCGCTGAGGGTGATCTCGGGTTCGGTGTCTGACAATCCCATGGCATCGGGCATGCCCGGCATGCCCGGTGCGGTACCGGGCATGATGCCCGGCGTCCCCTCACCCACCGGCATGCCTGGCACCCCGGGTTCGGGAACCTCCCAGGAAAGCAGCAAGGTGACCATGACCAGCAATTCCGATTTTTGGGAGGAATTGCAAAAATCGCTGATTGCGATCATAGGCACCGACAAGGGGCGCAGCGTGGTGATCAGTCCGATGTCGGGCGTGATCGTGGTGCGCGCGATGCCGGATGAATTGAGGAATATCTCTGCATATCTCAAGGCATCCCAGATATCCGTTGAGCGCCAGGTGGTCCTGGAAGCCAAAATTGTCGATGTGCAACTGAGTGATAGTTTTCAATCGGGCGTGAACTGGGGTGCATTCAAGAGTGGTCCGAACAGCAATGCTTCGGCCGGTATAATATCTCCCGGCGCCACGGTGGCCAACACCGGGGTATTAGCCAACGGGCTGACGACCGCATCGCCGGGCAATCTGTCTGTCGCATCTTCTGTTCCTCCGGGGCAGACTGCGGGAGCATTGTTTGGCCTGGCATTCCAGACCAGCAATTTTGCCGCATTGCTGAACTTTCTGGAGACGCAAGGCAGCGTGCAGGTATTGTCCAGTCCGCGCATCGCCACGCTGAACAACCAGAAAGCCGTGCTCAAGGTCGGCACAGACGATTTCTTCGTCACCAACGTGTCGACCGGGATTTTGACCACCGGAGTGACCACGACCAGCATCCCGAATGTCACCTTGCAACCGTTCTTTTCGGGTATCGCGCTGGATGTCATGCCCAGCATAGATGATAACGGCGACATCATCCTGCATGTGCATCCTTCGGTCAGCCAGGTCACTACCGTCACCAAGGTCGTTAACCTGGGCGGAACCAACGGGTCCATCAGCATGCCGCTGGCGTCCAGCGCGGTATCCGAAACCGACAGCATCGTGCGCACACGCAACGGCCAGATCGTCGCGATAGGCGGTCTGATGAGTCAAAATTCGACCAAGGAAGACTCCGGTTTACCGGGTATGCCGAAGTCCGTATTTGGCCAGACCTTCCAGTCCAACGCCAAGCGCGAACTGGTGATCCTGCTCAAGGCGACGGTGATAGACAGCGGCAGGGATTGGTCCGAAGACCTGATTCATAGCCGGGATCGCGTCAATGGCATGGTGGGGCAGGGCATGAATCCTTGATATGTATCTACAACACTTTGGATTGCGCGAAGCACCTTTCAACCTGACACCGGACACCAGTTTCTTCTTCGCCTGCTCCAGTTATCAGGAGGCTCTCAATACCCTGCTGGTGGCTGCGCGCAACGGTGAAGGTTTCATCAAGATCACCGGCGAGGTGGGCAATGGCAAGACCCTGCTGTGCCGCAAATTTCTCGCCACGCTGAACCAGGGCCGCAAATCCACCACCCCGATAGGTACGCAGGATCAGGCCGAAATTTCAGCGGCGGAGCCGCGTTTCATTACCGCCTACATTCCCAACCCCTATCTTGAACCTAACAGTTTGCTGCTTGCGCTGGCCGAAGAATTCCGCGTTCCGCTGGAAAAAAATATCGACCAGCATCGCTTGTTGAAGAGTCTGACGCACACGCTGCTGGATTGCGCGCGCAACGGCCAGCGCGCACTGGTGTGTCTGGACGAGGCACAGGCAATGCCGCTGGAAAGCCTGGAAGTGTTGCGTTTGCTCACCAATCTCGAAACAGAAAAACGCAAGTTGCTGCAGGTGGTGCTGTTCGGGCAACCGGAGCTGAATGAACGCCTGCGGCATAATTCGATACGCCAGTTGCGGCAGCGCATCAGTTTTCAGTATGACTTGCAGGGCTTGCGCAGGAATGAGCTGGATCGCTATTTGCGCCATCGCCTGGCGGTGGCCGGGTTTGCAGGTGAAACCCTGTTCAGCGCCGGTGCGGTGGGTAAATTGCAGCGCATCACAGCCGGCACGCCCAGGCTGGTCAACATCGTTGCCCATAAAGCCCTGATGCTGGCGTTCAGCGAGGGCAGGCAGCAGGTGTTCAGCAGGCATGTACGCGACGCGGCGGCAGACACTCCGGAAGTGCGCCGCGACTGGTTGCCCTGGGCGGCAGCATTGGCCGGAACGGCGTTGGCCCTGGCGCTGGGGATAATGTGGATGGCCAGGCAATGAGCGTCATCAACCAGATGCTTAACCAGCTTGAACAGCGCGGAGCCCGCGCAAAGGGTGAACTGGACACGGTACGTGTTGTGCCGCCCGCCAGACGCAGTTTGAGCCGGCTTGCTTGGGCATTCGCATTGACACTGGTGGTCGGGATAGGCGCATGGCAATGGACAAAGCCGCACGACAGGAATGTCTCTGCCGTGAATGTTGCAGCGAAGGCCATGCAGGGACTCCCGTCGAGTACAGGTAATGCGCCAGTCGCTGGCGAACTTGATAAACCTGCACTGCAACATCAGCCGTCACTATTGGCCGCGCCGGTATCTGCTGTTTTGGGCACCAGCGCGCCGGCATCGCGCCTCAGTTTTGAATTGAGCACGATTCCTGCGCCCGCGGCCCGTTCCGACCAGGCTCCGGATAAACCCGCCGACCGGGCTCAGGACAGGCTTTACACAGTGCAAGCTGGCTCAACAAGTTCAGGGCAGGCGCAGATGGATGATGTTGCCGCCGAGGTGCCGAAACCGGCCAGACCTAAAGCCAGACCGCAGCCGGTTAGAAGTATTGCTTCCAATAAAAAAGATGCTGTGCAAGCGCCAGAAGGCATGATGCCGATGAAACAAGTCAGCACAGCTCAACAGGCTGATGCGGAATTTCGCGGGGCAGTAGCGCTGATGCAGCAGGGACACATTGCCGAAGCGCTGGCGGGTTACCAGGCCGCATTGAAGCTGGATCCGGGCCTGGATGCGGCGCGGCAGACGCTGGTCGCCTTGCTGGTGGAAGAAAAGCGCGGCCCGGAAGCGGAACGCGTATTGCAGGAGAGGCTGAAGAGCAAACCGGATCATGCCGGCTTTATCATGCTGCTGGCACGCTTGCAGGTGGAACGCGGCGCGGTTGCGGAGGCAACGGCCACGCTTGAAAAAGGCCTGCCATACGCCAAGACGCAAGCCGACTACCAGGCGTTTCTGGCGGCATTGCTGCAACGCCAGAATCGCAACGACGAAGCCGTCGCCCATTACCGGATCGCGCTGCAACTTGCGCCGAACAACGGGCTATGGCAGATGGGCTATGGTATTTCCCTGCAAGCCATGCAGCGCAATGCGGATGCCAGGGCTGCATTCCAGCGCGCACTCGATACCAATACACTCAGTCCGGATTTGCAGGCGTTTGTGCGGCAAAAGCTCAAAGAGCTTTGAAAACAGGACCAAGGACTGAGTGCTGAGGACTCAGTCCTTAGTCCCCAGTGCTAAGTCCTTTGTTTTAGCGTTCTTGCAATTGTCCACGCGCTGACTTGAATCGCACCGCGTTTGGTCACGGACTTGGCCAGCGCGTTCAGGCTGGCTCCGGTAGTCATGACGTCATCCACCAGGGCTATTCGTTTGCCGGTCAAATCCATATCGCAGGAAAATGCATT
>JAJZEQ010000313.1 GCA_021851345.1 Pseudomonadota bacterium | reverse complement strand
CGGTGATCGGCTTCAGCGAAGCACTTTCGCACCAGATCGAAGCCGGGGCGGATATGTTTGTCATGCCATCGCGCTTCGAACCCTGTGGCCTGAATCAGATGTACAGCCAACGTTACGGCACGCCGCCCATCGTCCATGCCACCGGCGGCCTGGTGGATTCGGTGGTTGACTGCTCCACCGCAACCCTCAAGGACGGAACCGCCAGCGGCTTCATGTTTGACGGCATGACCGCTGAAAATTTGTATGCGGCGATACAGCGCGCAGTCGGCCTGTACCACGACACGGAAAAATGGGAAGTTCTGCGCAAAAACTGCATGGCAAAAGATTTCAGTTGGCAAAACAGTGCAGAGGCTTATCGCACGGTTTATTTGCAGGTATTGGGGCGATAGGCTGCCTCCGCTACCGGCGACCCGCCCTCAATCGCTACTTGTTATTCAGGACATCAAGAAACACCACTCCGTAACGCGCCAGCTTGGCTTGCCCGACACCGCTGATTTCTGCCATTTCTTCCAGTGTGGAGGGACGCCGGTTGAGGATTTCCAGCAGGGTGCTGTCGTGGAAAATCACATAAGGCGGTACGCCCTGTTCACGGGCAAGCGCCAAACGTTGGGCTTTGAGGGCAAGCCACAGTGGATCGTCATTCGCACCGGAAAAGGGCCCCCGCGTCTTGTCTTTCCCCTGGGCATTGAGCTCTGTTCGTTGCGCTTTGCGCCCAGTTTTGCGAATCGCCGGATCGGCGTCGCGGCGCAGCCATACGGATTGTTCCCCACGCAGCACTGGCCGCGCGGCCTCGGTAAGTTTGAGTCCGCCATAGGCCTCAATATCTGATTCCAGCAGGCCGCCCGCTACCAGTTGGCGGTACACGCTGTTCCATTGCGCGGCATTTAGTTCCTTGCCGATGCCGAAGGTTGAGAGTATGTGATGGTTGAATTGTTCGACCCGTTCAGTGGCCTTTCCGGTCAGCACATCGCCCAGGTGTCCCGCGCCGAAGCGTTGACCGGTTCGGTACACGCAGGACAGCGCCATTTGCGCCGGTAGCGTCGCATCCCAGGTATCTACGGGCTCGAGGCAGTTGTCGCATTGACCGCAGTTGCCGGAATGCTCTTCACCAAAATAACGCAGCACGGACTGGTGGCGGCAGGTGGTGGACTCGCAGTATCCGAGCAGGGCGTCGAGCTTCCGCCGCTCCAGGCGCTTGCGTTCTTCCGGAGCCTCGCCACTGTCGATCATATGGCGCATAGCAACCACATCACCCAGGCCGTAGGCCAGCCAGGCATTGGCAGGCAAGCCGTCTCGCCCAGCTCTGCCAGTTTCTTGATAATAGGATTCGAGGCTCTTGGGTAAATCCAGATGAGCCACGAAGCGTACGTTGGGTTTGTCTATGCCCATGCCGAACGCCACGGTTGCCACCATCACCACGCCTTCTTCGCGCAGGAAGCGGCTCTGGTTCTTGCTGCGCGTCGCGGCATCCAGCCCGGCGTGATAGGGCAGGGCATCCCAACCGCGCAGCTTCAGCCATGTTGCGGTTTCCTCAACCTTCTTGCGCGACAGGCAATACACGATGCCTGCATCGTCAGGATGTTCTGCCACAAGAAACGCTTGTAACTGGTTGCGCGCATTGTTTTTCAGGGTAACGCGATAGTGAATGTTGGCGCGATCGAAGCTGGAGACGAACTGGCGCGCCTGTTCCAAGGCCAGCCTTTCGATAATTTCCCCGCGCGTCGGTGTATCTGCCGTTGCGGTGAGCGCGATGCGCGGCACATCCGGGAAGCGCTCATGCAATATTGTCAGCGCGCGGTACTCGGGCCGGAAGTCGTGACCCCATTGCGAGACACAGTGAGCCTCGTCAATGGCAAAGAGGGCAAGGCCGGAGTCATTCTGGACCTGCGCCAGCAACGCAAGAAAGCCAGGCATCAGCAGGCGTTCCGGGGCGACATACAGCATATCCAGTTCGCCGCGCAGCAGTTTGCTTTGCACTTCGCGGGCGGCCTCGGCAGCGATGCTGGAATTGAGGAAGGCAGCCTTCACCCCGAGCTGGCAGAGCGCATCGACCTGATCCTGCATCAGTGCGATCAGTGGCGAAACCACGATGCCGGTTCCCCGGCGCAGCAAGGCAGGAATCTGATAACACAGTGATTTGCCACCCCCGGTCGGCATCAGCACCAGCGCATCTCCGCCGGCCGTAACGTATTCGATCACGTCCTGCTGTTCACCGCGGAAAGCGGGGTAGCCGAATACGTCATGGAGTATTTTCTGGGCGGAACGGAGTGTCATGGCAGTTCAGGGCGGAGTGATTAAAGACAGGGGCTGCAATTCCAGAAATGTATCGGCTTCATCTCAAATCAGTGGTAGCATTTTAACGCGTGAAATACCTTACAGGAGTGAAACAATTGGATAAAGCACCGGAAAACCTGGTTGAGGTTAGCGATCTGCATTTCGCATATGGCAAACGAGAGGTGCTCAAGGGCATCAGCCTCAACATCCCGCGCGGAAAAATTGTCGCCATTCTGGGTGTCAGCGGAAGTGGCAAGAGTACGCTGCTGCGCCATTTTGGCGGACAGCTGCGGCCATCGCGCGGCAGCGTGAAAATCATGGGCAAGGTGATCCACAAACTCGACAGTGATGAACTGTACTCGTTGCGCCGGGAAATGGGCATGATGTTTCAAGTGAGTGGTCTGTTCAGCGATTTGTCCGTTTACGATAATCTTGCCTTCCCGATGCGGGAGCATACCGATCTTTCGGAAGAAATGATCAACGATCTGGTATTGATGAAACTTCAAGCTGTGGGCTTGCGTGGTGCACATACGTTGATGCCGGGCGAACTGTCGGGTGGCATGCAGCGCCGCGTGGCTTTGGCGCGCGCGATCGCCCTTGATCCCGCCCTGATCATCTACGACGAGCCATTCGCGGGTCTAGACCCGATCTCGCTCAACACTATCGCCAGCCTGATCCGCCGGCTGAATGACGCGCTGGGTGTAACTTCAGTCGTGGTGACATATGACATGTCTGAATCGCTAAAAATCGTCGATTATGTATATTTCATCCATGATGGCAAAGTAGTGGCAGAAGGAGATGCAGCCGAGCTTCTTGACTCCAAGGATTCATTCGTCCATCAATTTGTGCATGCCGAACCGGATGGACCTGTCGCCTTCCAGTATCCGGGCGAACCTTATGCCGCGGATATGGGTATCAATGGTGCAACGATCTGATCTTTGCAGACTCGACGGCAGGCTAACTGTGATCGCGGAAATATCCGATCAACCCGCTGGTTGATGCATCGTGCCTTAGGGCGGAAGCTTTGTCGCGAAGTTCCGGCAAGATTTTCCCCGCCAGCTGCTTGCCCAGTTCCACACCCCATTGATCGAAAGCATTGGTGTCCCACACCACGCTTTGCACGAATACCTTGTGTTCATAAAGCGCTATCAGCATGCCCAGCGTGCGCGGGTCGAGCTTGTCGAACAACAATGTGTTGGTAGGTTTATTGCCGGGAAATACTTTGTGCGGCAGCAAGGTTTCCAGTGCATCACCGCTCAATCCTTGTGCCGTCAGTTCGGCGCGAACTTCCTGGGCGGATTTGCCGAGCATCAATGCCTCGGTTTGCGCGAAACAGTTGGCAAGCAGGATCGCGTGATGTTCACCCAGAGGGTTATGGCTGTGCAGAGGCGCCAAAAAATCCGCCGGAATCATCCGCGTGCCCTGATGGAGGAGCTGGTAGAACGCGTGTTGACCGTTGGTGCCGGGTTCTCCCCACATCACCATGCCGGTATCGTAATCCACCGCGTTACCGTCGCGATCAACATCCTTGCCGTTGCTTTCCATTTCCAGCTGTTGCAGATAGGCCGGGAAACGGTGCATGTATTGGTCGTAAGGAAACACGGCGTTCGAGCTTGCCCCGAAGAAGTTGCCGTACCAGATGCCGAGCAGCCCCATTAATACCGGAATGTTTTTTTCCATCGGTGCGCTGCGGAAATGCTGGTCCATGGCATAACCGCCCTCAAGCAGTTCCTCGAATTTATCCATGCCGACGAACAGCGCGATCGGCAAACCTATCGCCGACCACAGGGAATAACGCCCGCCTACCCAATCCCAGAATTCGAACACGTTGTCAGGGTTGATACCGAACTGGGAAGTGGCGACAAGGTTGGTTGAGACGGCTGCAAAATGTTTCGCTACGGCCTGTTCATCACCCAATTGTTCGACCAGCCAGGCGCGTGCCGAGCGGGCATTGGTCAGGGTTTCTAAAGTGGTAAAGGTCTTGGAGCTGACGATGAACAGCGTTGTTTGTGCTTCAAGCTGCTTCAGGGTTTCGACAAGATGCGTGCCATCCACATTGGAAACGAAATGCGCGCGCAGGTTCGGGCTTGCATAATGTTTAAGCGCTTCACACGCCATCAGCGGACCGAGATCTGAACCGCCAATGCCGATATTGACGACGTCCCGGATAGGCATACCTGTGTATCCGAGATATTTTCCATTGCGCACGGCATTGGAAAAATTGCGCATCAGCCCCAGCACACGACGCACGTCCGGCATCACATCCCTGCCGTCCACCAGCACCGGTTGTTCGGAACGGTTGCGCAGTGCGGTATGAAGCACCGCGCGCCGTTCGGTGAAATTTATCTTCTCGCCTGCAAACATGCTTTGGATGCGTGCGGCCATTCCTGACTGGAGGGCAAGGTTCACCAGCAGTTTGATGGTTTCCTCGTTAATACGGTTCTTGGAGTAGTCGAAAAGCAGGCTGTCGAGTCGCAATGAAAATTTATCGAAGCGCGCAGGATCGTTTTGAAACATTTGGCGCATTTCGACTGGTTTGATTGCGGCGAAATGCGTGAGGAGCGCTTGCCATGCGGCGGAATGGGTAAGATTTGACATGATGGTTAATAGACCAACAGTTAGAGGTTATGATTCCGGTACAAGAATAACGCCGGCCAGAGGAGGCAAAGCAATCTCGGCGGAGTAGGGCAGGCCCATCCACGAGATCGCTTCGACATTGATCAACCCGGCATTGCCCACATTGCTGCCGGCATAATATTGAGAATCGCTGTTCAGCACTTCACGATACCTGGCTTGCGACGGCAGTCCGATACGATAGCGGCTTCGTGGCACCGGAGTCAGGTTCAGGGCGATGATGGCGCTGGAACCATCCCGGGCGCGGCGCTGATACGACAGCACCGATTTTTCCGCATCGTTGCAATCAATCCAGGAAAATCCTTCGGATTGAAAATCCAGATCATGCAATGCCGCCAGGTTGCAATACAGGCGGTTGAGATCATGCGCCAGATTTTGCACGCCGCGGTGCAATTCATTACCCAATTGCCACCATTCCAGTTCCCATTTGGATTGCCATTCGCGTCCCTGAGCGAACTCGTTACCCATGAAGTTGAGTTTCTTGCCCGGGCTGGTCATCTGATAAGTCAAAAGTAAACGCAGGTTGGCAAATTTTTGCCAGGCATCACCGGGCAGCTTGGACAGCAGCGATCCTTTGCCATGTACGACTTCATCGTGAGAAAACGGTATCACGAAATTTTCGGTGTAGGCGTAAAGCTGGCCGAAGGTAAGCTCGTTATGATGATAGCGGCGATGGACGGGATCGTGGCTGAAATAACCCAGCGTGTCATTCATCCAGCCCATGTTCCATTTGATTGAAAATCCCAGCCCGCCAAGATAGACGGGACGTGATACGCCGGGCCACGCGGTGGACTCTTCCGCCATCGTCAGGGCACCCGGAAACTCCCCATGCACCATCACATTCAATTCGCGCAGGAAATCAACCGCCTCCAGATTTTCACGCCCGCCGTATTTGTTGGGTATCCATTCGCCCGCGTTGCGCGAATAATCGAGATACAACATGGAGGCGACCGCATCCACGCGAAGGCCGTCAAAATGAAATTCAGAAAGCCAGTAATGGGCGCTCGACATCAGGAAAGACCTAACCTCGTTGCGCCCGTAATTGAAGATATACGTACCCCAATCCTGGTGGAAGCCCAGGCGGGGATCTTCGTGCTCATACAGCGCCGTGCCGTCAAAACGTGCCAATGCCCAGCTATCCTGGGGGAAGTGCGCCGGCACCCAATCAAGGATCACACCAATGCCGGACTGGTGGCATGTGTCAACAAAGTGGCGCAACTCGTCGGGTGAGCCGAAACGGCTGGTCGGCGCAAAGTAGCCGGTAGCCTGATAGCCCCATGATTCATCCAGGGGGTGCTCGGAAACGGGCATCAGCTCAATGTGCGTGTAGCCCATGCCTTTGACGTACGGTACGAGGTCGGTTGCCAGTTCATTGTAGGTATAGAAACGACCATCCGGGTGGCGCTTCCAGGAACCGGCATGAACCTCGTATATATTGATCGCGCCGTGCAGCCAATCCCATTTGCCGCGCTGTGCCATCCAGTCCGAATCCTGCCATTGATGCCGGTGGGCTACAGCGGCCAGTGCGGCGGTGCCGGGACGCAATTCATACCCCTGCGCATAGGGATCGGTCTTGGTGAGCAAATGGCCCGTGTTGCGGTTGCGTATTTCATAGCGATACAGCGCGTGCTGCTTGATCTCGGGCAGGAACAATTCCCACACGCCGCTGGAGCCGTGCGAACGCATAGCATGTATGCGCCCATCCCAGTTGTTGAATTCACCCACAACACTGACGCGCTCCGCATTCGGTGCCCACACGGTGAAACGCACGCCTTTCACGCCGTTCATTTCGATGGCATGCGATCCCATCAAGCGATAGCCCTGGTGCAACTTGCCTTCGCCGAACAAATACAAATCCTGTTCCGAGATGTGCGAAGGGAACTGGTAAGGATCGAATTTGTCGTGCGTCACATCGCCATAGTGCATACGCAAGCGGTAAGGACGGGCGGGCTCTGTTTTGCTACGCCACTCGAAAATACCCGAAGGGTGGATGCGCTTAAGCAGCTCAACGTCTTTTACATTGAGTAGAGAGGCTTGTGTGGCCTGGGGTTCGTATACGCGAATCACCCACTCCGAGCCTTTCTGATGCAAACCAAGCAATGCGAACGGATCAAAGAGACGCGATTGCAACAATGGTTCGATCATCTTCTCCACTTTGTAACACCTATTCTTCTTGTCTGGTATGCCGATTGTAAACGATAATACTGCCACTTTATAAGTTTTGTTAGGGGTGGCCGATCATGAATGCCGAGTTGGGTTACCTGCAAAAAAAATATCATGTCGCGGTAGGAGATCCGGCGCCGCGCTTTGTAAGCCGCATCACAAAAAACACCTACGCGATGGTGCTTGCGGGGGGGAGAGGATCGCGCTTGCACCAATTGACGGACTGGCGTGCAAAGCCTGCGGTACCCTTCGGCGGTAAATTCCGCATCATTGATTTCGTGCTATCCAATTGCGTTAATTCCGGCATTCGCCGCATCGGTGTGGCGACACAATACAAGTCGCACAGCCTGATACAGCACATTCAGCGCGGCTGGTCGTTCTTGAATGGTCAATTCGGCGAATTTGTTGACCTGCTCCCGGCGCAACAGCGCATCAGTGAGGATCATTGGTACAAAGGCACGGCTGATGCGGTGTTTCAAAATCTGGATATCGTGCGCGAATCGAATCCGGATTTCGTGCTGATACTCGCGGGCGACCATGTATACAAG
>JAJZEQ010000119.1 GCA_021851345.1 Pseudomonadota bacterium | reverse complement strand
GATAATTCGGGGCCGGTGGCGATGCGCTGGATGATAGTGCGCATCAGCGACTTTGGATCTGATGGAATTGAAGTGTTCATGGAGAAATTGGCATTTAACGATAATTCAAGAAGATGGATTCTACTGATTTTTGGCATTCAATACCCTGTTGTGTTACGGAACCAAATCCAAATCCTTCAGTCGTAAACGAGTCCCGGCTGTTAGGGATCGCCAATTAACCAAGGAGATCAAGAATGAGCGCTAAAAATAAAAGTAGCACCCCTTCGACTGACCGTGAGTTCCATATGGTTTGGGGTTGGCTGGCTGCTGCTGCCGTATCGATTGCCAGTTGGGCTGGCCTTAATTGACAAGCAAACTGGTAGAATAGGCAAGGCCGGCTAATTCCCGGCTTTTTTCAACTTTAAAATAGGCCTGAACCAAATGAATGAAATCCTGCAATACTTAAAAAAGCATGGCGAAAAGCTTGATGCCGAGATTGCTGTTGCTGCCGGCCTCTCGCTTTCCAAAACACGCACCTACCTGGCAGAACTTGCTGCCCAAGGTGAAGTCATGACTTACCACTCGACTCGGTTCGAGGATGGCAAGAAAATCGAAGGGATAAGATGCCGCTTGTCCGGGATCACCCCACCTGCAGCACCAGGGCGGAAATCAAAAGCATCTCAAATTATTAACTGATGTTCAATCTGACGGCGCAGGATGGCAATAACCACTTGCATGTTGTGCTGCACCTGCGCCTAATAAGCCTCTGACGCAAACACCACGTTGCGCCACGCGCTGTTTCTGCTCGCAAAAAAAGCCCTTGAGCGTGCTGCTGCATCAAGGGCAAAATATCTTAACAGGGGGTTAAGATAACACGCTCAGGGAGGAGAAACGTGCGCCGGCTTTCGCCAGCTAAAGCATAGACTTGGTAATTTGCAAATAGTTCCGCGCAGTGTTTGTATTTTTAATCACCATGCAATCCAGTCCGGAATCCCCGTTGAGCGTTGCGGCAGGAAAACCCGAATCTTCCATGATCATTCAATACAGACATTTGCGCTTTACACCAGACATCATTTCGTACATCTTGCCCGCCGAACAAGGGCAGGCTGTGCCGCTTTTCATCTGATGCGGAATCAGAAAATATAAAAATATTCCGGGTACCATTCAAATGGTCGCGGATATAATCATGCTTGGTGATGTTCGCGGACCGGCACTTTCCATTTTCGTGGCATCTGGTTGGCTTGGGCAAGAAAGAAAATATGAAAAAAGTAGCTTTGGTAATGCTTGCTTGTTTCAGCTTCGGCACGGCAATGGAAGCGTCGGCTTTGGAAGACTACGTCGGCTTTTCGCTGTACTCGGTCAAGTCCAGCGAAAGCGGGATAAATAATACGTCAGCAGGTTTCACTGGCATGATTTCGGCAAGGCCAAACGAGTACTACGGCTATGAGGTGCAAGGCGGTGTTCTCGGTAAAATCGGCCCGTTCTCCTCAAGCGGAGAAGCCGATTTTTCGATAGCCGGTTTTTTACCGCTGGGCGGCAGCGGCATCAATCTGTATGGCAAGGCCGGCGTGGATGATGTCTATTCATCCGGAAATGTAAACAACGAGGGGCTAACCTATGGTGCCGGCGTTGAATACCAGGGTGGCAAAGATATAGTCCGCCTAGGCTTTCAGCACTTCAATGTGGGCAACAGCACGCTGTCTCCATCCCTCAGTGCCAAATTGATCGGGGTTACATTTTTATTCAAACTGGACAAGTAGCCAGCAAGGGCGTCAGGAATATTCTTGGTTTGATCCCATTTTCCGCGGAGCAAACTTCCGCTGAGCAGACTGGCCAAATCATCAGTGCGCATGATGATTCAACATTGCCCCGCGGCGGAAAACATGGCATAAATATCAGCCCGAAAAATCCGGACGCAAGGACATGTTCGGCCCGAGCTCAATGCACAAGGAGCTCCCATGAACCTCCGAAAAACCGTTCTTTATGTTCATTACCCCATCGCCATCAGGGCAGGAATCAAAAGCATCGCCCTGGGCCAGACTCCAGTGGGATGTCAGAAGACGAAGCGCTGGTATATCAATTCGCATGGGAATTGAACCGCAACAAGCGCGTGACGGACGAAGCCTGCGCCAGGGTGGAGGCGCGCTTCGGAAAGCAGGGCGCAGTGGATTTGGCGGGCATCTGCGGCTATTACACGTTACTGGCCACGGAACTCAACATGGCACGCTATCCGGTCCCGGGCGGCGGCAAACTCTTGCCACGACTGGACCCCCGCCCCACTGGCGGGAAAACGAAACAAGTATGCCTCTTAAGTTCTGGAGGACTGCGCATTACGAGTGTCCGCGCGCAGAATGCCGCAATACGGGATGCTATTGTGCCCGGCACGCGGGGTTTCAATTTGATATTCCTTTAATCAAAGCACTGCGGCTACCGATACACCCAATCTGACCTAACAATTTTTGGAAATCAATCAATGCGGGGCAGCTCATGTTAATCAGATTTCACGGCATTTTGTTTTTGCTCTTGGTGTTGCTGTCAAGCCACTCAAACGCCGCCTTGTTGCCAGATGCGAATGAGCTGAAACGCCTGCTGGCCGAATCGCCAATAGAAATTGAAGTGGTCGAACCACACTTGATAGCAGGAAAATCCCGGCCGCATGTGGTTTACCTGGGATATCCGGTTGAAAAGGTTTTTCGGGTGCTCTTTGGTGCCGAATGGAAGACTGCGGGTACCACTGTCGAATTCAGGGCCCTGGATGGCTATGTTTCCCGGATACCAACTGGGCGCTTTGACCAGTATCGCGCTTACCTGGTCTTCGCGAAAAAGAATGCGCGCGAATTCAGGGTGAACAACCTGAAACAGCATGAGCAGAATGTGGCTTTGGCGCCTTACTATCTGGTGTGGGACAACATCCATCATCCCGGCCTGATCCGGGAAGGCGGTACCTACTGGCCTTACCAGGTCAACGAGATACTGATGTCGGTATCCGCCGAGCAAAGCCTGATTTCAGGGGAAAAATCTCACGATGCGCCCGAACTGGAAAAATACTGTCTCAGCTGCCACCAGGTAAACGGTTTCGGCGGAAATAAAGCGCCTTTGGATTTGGCCGAACAAACGAAAATTCTTGGCAGAGAAAAATTCCTTGCCTGGGTGCTGAACCCTGCTTCTATCAGCCCTGATACCAAAATGCCGGCCATTGTTGAGGGCATGCCGGAAACCGAACGTCGTGCGCTTGCCCTGAGACTGTTTGAGCATCTGAATGAACTGCCCCACAAGCAGGCAAGCCAGCATGGTAATTGAGATGCTTCCTGCCGGGCATTCGATAATTTGCGGCAATTATCATGTTGATTTATCGCCGATCAGGCCGCGGCCAGGGAGGTGGCGACAGGTGCTTCGCGAATTGGCAAATTGATGAGGGCCGCAAATGCCGCGAGCGCCATATCCGCGTACCACATCCATCCAAAGTCGCCAAATCGGGTAATCACTATGCCCCCCAGGTAAGCACCGAGAAAACCGCCAATTTGATGGCTCAGCAGCGTGAGGCCGAACAGCGTGGACAAATAGCGAATGCCGAACAATTTCCCAACGATGGCGGCCGTTGGTGGCACGGTCGCCAACCAGGTAAAGCCCAAGCCGGCCGCAAACAGGTAGAACGTCAGTTCGGTTCGCGGCATCATCAGGTAAATGCCGATCAGTAATACGCGCGAGGCATACATCGTGGCCAGGATATATTTGCTGCGGTATCGGGAAACACACGATCCCGCAACGAGACCCCCGAATATATTGGCCAGCCCGATGATGGCAATGGACCAGCTGGCTACCGATGGCGGCAATCCGCACAGATTGATCTCGCCCGGCAGGTGTGTAACCAGAAAGGCAATATGAAAGCCGCAGGTGAAGAATCCGGCATGCAGCAGCAGATAGCTGGGGTTCTTGATGGCCGTGCCTATGGCCTTCAGCACACCGGTATCTTCATGCGCATGCCTGACCGGTGCACCCGCCAAAGAATTCGTCAGTTTCCCAACCAGCGGGAGCGCCGCCAGTATCATCAGTGACATCGTCCACATCGCGCCCATCCAGCCTAGCGATTGAATCAGCTTTTGCAGGATGGGTGCGAAAAGAAATTGGCCAAAGGATCCGCCTGAATTGATGACTCCGGAAGCCGGCCCGCGTGCCTCTATGGGCAAGCGCTGCGCGGCAGCGCCAATCAGCACGGAAAAGCTGCCTGCGCCCGCACCCATCGCTGAGAGCAGGCCCAGTGATACAGTCAGGCCGAATCCAGATCCCATGAACGGCGTGATGGCGCTGCCCAAGGCCAGAATCAGCAGTCCGCCAATCAGCACGGCGCCCGGGCCGAAACGGTCGGCAAGAGCTCCCGCGATTGGCTGGATTGCACCCCAGGTGAATTGCCCGATGGCCAGAGCCAGGCTGATGGTGGTAATGCCAAGCCCCAACGACGCATCGATCGGCCCGATAAAGAGCCCCATTGACTGGCGCGCGCCCATGGTCACCATCATAATTCCCGCAGCAGCAAGGGTTATTACCAAAATATCGGGGCGGCTTAATGAACGCAGCATATGGAATCTCCACGAAGCATGGACGATAGATGAAATTATTGAAAACGGTGAATGATAATTCGATTGGCAAATAGTCAATAATTTTTGTCTGGCCGTCAATATGGAAATTACAATTTGCGCTGCCTCAAGCGAATCCGGGCGATTCGTGCAAGTAGCCGGCAGTGATCCCGGGGGCCAACCTGAAGAAGACTTGATAACTGGAATAGTCCGGGAAGAAAAGAAGCAAACAGCTGCCGATGCGCCAACTTTCAGTAGGTATATACTTCTCTCCACACCCCTCACGTTTCCGGAAATGAATCCATGAATGAAATTTTGCAATACCTGAAAATGCAAGGTGACAGACTCGACTCGGAAATTGCTGTAGCCACAGGTATCTCGCTTGCAAAAGTGCGCATCCAGATATTGGAACTTGCTGCCAAAGGAGAAGTCATGTCGTGCCTTTCAACCAGGTTCGAGAAAGGCAAAAAAATCGAGGGCGTGCGTTGCAGGTTGGTCGGATATGTACATCCAGCCCCCGGCAGCAGACCGAAAGCTCTTTTGAAATCGCCGTAGCATCCGGTTCCGGGACAAGGCTGGACAGCCGCTTTGGAAGAAACCGGATGCCGCCTGCGGATCGTGGCTTTGCCAGTTGGCAAGCATGCAACCGAATGGCTGCGTGCCATTGATATATCCCGGGAATAATAAAGCCGCATAGCTGCGGCTTTATTTGTCGGTTTATGGGAAGCCGACACAGTCAGTCATCGGATTCTGACTTGGGTAATGACTACAGATAATTAATCTTTGAAGTGTCTATAGGCGTCTCCCGGTAATGGCTAATCTTGGCAAACCAGTGATCAGGAACCACAAGGATTTTATACGCTTAATTTCTGTCGAATTCAAGCGTCATTCAAGGAGTTTTATATTATGGCCAGGAAAGCTGCAATCGTACTTGCACTCGGCATGCTGCTCATCGTCTTGTGGGGATTGTTTTTTGAGGCAGGGTCGACAAGAATCATAATCAACGGTCAGGAACTTACCGGTCCGCTCGCGGGCACAATCGGAGCAGCTGGACTCATCGCAGGCTTGACAGCTTTGTTCTGCGCGGCGATTTTCCTGCTCTTTGTGTTTGCCGGGATCGGCATTTTTGTCCTGGGTGCTCTAATAGTCGCTGGTCTGATCCTGGCGGGATTGGCATTCCCATTCCTGCTCGTTCTGCTCCTCCCATTGGCGCTAGTCTGGGTGTTCATTGCGATCACACGAAAGACCGGCGCATAGCTGTTTGGCGATTTTACTCGGAACCGAATCAGAAGTAACGGCGGCTGATCGTGTTTGGGCAGTAACTTAGTGCGTGTAAAGCCTGATGCCGGCAACGGCATCGGGAAGCAGCCAGCCTTCGATGCCCCCTCGCGAGGACGAGAATTATATGGGCCTGTTTGAAAAATGGATCGCAGTGGTTCTTGCAACCATCAACCCTTTGACGGGCCGTGGTATTACCATTCCACTTGGCGTTGAATTTGGCTTGCCTTTGATCTGGGTGTGCGTTGCGGCTGGAATAAGTAATTTTATCCTTGCCGCTGTGATCATACTGGTCATTGATAAACTGGGGCATATTCCCGCAATAAAACGATACATCGAGAAGAAGCGCGGCAAGAAGACTACAAAGTTTATTGAAGGGAAAGGGCTGTTTTATGCAGTCATATTTGGGCCACTGGTGCTTGGCACATTTACCGTGATACTTGTATTCCAATCACTGGGCACGGATAACCATAGAGTACAAAGACCTGCTGGAGAACCTTCTGCACAACATCAACAATTCCGGATGATGGCTTCATTCCGTAATCGGCTCGGCCGCAGCCTGATCGGGCTTTGCGTGATTACAAGGCACACGCCGGCAACGCGCCGTAGCTCGCCACGCAGGCGGCCTCTTAAATCAAACAGCTGTTATCAGGCGCGTTTTCTGAATTCGTTGGTGCGGGTATCGATTTCGATCTTGTCGCCAATCTCGATGAATGCCGCGACTGGCAACTCGAACCCGGTGTTGATCTTTGCAGGTTTCATTACCTTGCCGGAGGTGTCACCGCGCACGGCCGGTTCCGTGTAGATTACTTCGCGCACGATGGTATTGGGCAATTCGACCGAAATCGCCTTCTCATTGTAGAACACCACTTCGCAGGGCATGTTGTCCTCAACGTAGTTAATTGCGTCACCCATGCTTTCCGCTTCGATCTCATACTGGTTGTACTCGCCATCCATGAACACATACATCGGATCGGCGAAATAAGAATAAGTCACTTCCTTGCGATCCAGCAGTATCTGTTCGAATTTGTCGTCGGCGCGATATACGGTTTCCTGCGCGGAGTCGGTCAGCAGGTTCTTCATTTTCATCTTCACCACCGAACCATTGCGGCCGGAACGGCTGTACTCGGCCTTGAGCACGACCATAGGCTCCGTACCCACCATGATGACGTTACCTGCGCGAACTTCCTGTGCTGTTTTCATGTTTACTGCCCTCAATTTTCAAGGCGCGCATTCTACCGATTTCCCGGCAAAAATCCAGTAAATTCAAAGCCAGATCGTTTGCGGCCAATTGCCGTGCCCAAAGCCGCGCGTGCCGGCCCAATTCGTCGCGCGCCGCAACGAAAGACGACCACGCCAGATTTGTGCTCTCCGGCGTCACCCGCGCTGTTTCGCCCGAGTTCCACGCCTGCCACAAACCATCCACCGCCCGGCTTGCCGGGCGGCCGAGATTCCTGTTGTGCAACATGAGGAAGGCTTGCAGCTTTTTCAAGTGCACGCCGTCGTGCTGGGGATAAATTTGCCAGACGAACGGGCGTCCGGCCCATTGCGCGCGGACGAAGGAATCCTCGCCGCGCACGAAATTCATATCGCATGCCCACAGCAGCAGGTCATAGCGCTCCTGCTCGACGAACGGCAGCACGCGGACTTGAAGATTGCCCAGGGCATAGCCCTTTCCGGGATGCGGCGCGGCATCGCCGAAATATTCCCCGACCTGGTGCAGGATGCTGCCTTCAGGCACCAGGCACAACACCGGCTGCCTGCCGCCGGACCAGGCATCGAACAGACTGCCCAGCATCGCATTCTGGTAGCCGAACAGAGACACTTTCAGCGTTTCCGCCGCAGGCATCCCTACACCGACGGACTGCCAGAATGCGCGCTGTTTCCTAGTATCTTCCTGAAAAGCATCGCGCCGGGCCAGCAG
>JAJZEQ010000194.1 GCA_021851345.1 Pseudomonadota bacterium | reverse complement strand
ACACTGCTCGTCATCTGCTGCTTATGTGCGCTGCCAATCAGCCCCGCCCGCGCAGATGAACTGGGCCGCCTGTTTTTTACACCGGCACAGCGCGCGCAGATGGATCGCGACTACGCGCAAATAGCCAGGCCCGGACACAATGCCAGCACGCTGACACTGAACGGTATCGTGCAAATGCATGGGGGCAAGCGCACCGCCTGGATCAACGGCGTGGCGCAGCCGGTCGGGCACAGCGATGACAAATCGCCTGCGAGCCTGCCCGTTCCGTTGCCCGGCCAGAACAAATCGGTAAAACTCAAAGTCGGCCAGCGCCTGTTGCTGAGTCCATCCGAAAGCCCGGATTCAGGCAGGCCGGATACGCCAAATCAAGATAAACCGAACCCGTAAATCATGCTGCGCATTGCCATTTTCAAGCAGGGTCCCGGCAGACAGCACGGAGGGGTGCTATTGGTGATGCTGGTGATTCTGGTCATCGGTGCCGCTGCCCTGTTGGTCAGCGCGCTTAATAGCTCCTCGCTGAAGATTGCGCGCGACAAGACCACTGCCGATGCGCTGGCGCAGGCCAAGGACGCGCTGATAGCCTATGCCGCCAGTGACCCCAACCGCCCCGGCGAACTGCCCTGTCCCGATTTCAACAATGACGGGATGATTACAGTTTCCCCATTCAACGATTATTCTGGAAGCAGCTGCAAAAGCCTGGTCGGATGGCTGCCATGGCAAACACTGGGACTGCCCGACCTGCGCGACGGCAATGGCGACCGCCTGTGGTATGCCGTGGCCAATCCTTTCCACGCCAATGGCACGGCTATCCTGAACAGCGACACACCGAGTGCCTACCCGACACAGATGCTGACGGTACTGGACAGCACCACCGGAGCCACGCTGGAAAGCGGCGTCATCGCGATCGTATTTTCTCCCGGCGCCCCGCTGAATAGCCAAACGCGCAGCCCCAGCGACAACAATGCCACCAATGCGATCCCGAATTATCTGGAAGCGGATAACGCCAACCTGAATACCACGTTCCAGACTGCCAACAACAACCAGGTTCCCGTCCCGACCACAATCGTGAACGACCGCTTACTGACGATCAGAAGCAGCAACCTGTTCCCGCCTGTCGAAAGACGCATCGCGCGCGAGGTAAAAACCTGCCTGGATAACTATGCCGCGATGCCGGTCTGGACCAATGGCAATGTGGCCGGGCTAAGATATCCATGGGCCGCGCCGACCGCCGACGCAACCAGTTCCCCTGGAATTAACGGCAATTACACCGGTGTCTACGGCAAATACTTCGGCAGGATACCCGCTCAGCCCAACATAGACACCTCTACATCCGCCATCCCCGCCGATACGACCCTGATGACCGCGCTCAACACGCTGCAGGCGGCAGAGAGTGCCTTCAACACCAACGATAGTTCAGCCAACAATACCGCGCTGCAGAATGCGGCCAACACCGTGATCGGCCTGAAAAATTCGGTCTCCAATGTCTCATCCACTACGATAAATCAGGCAGGCGCTTATGGAATCTATTTTGCAAACGGGTATACCAGCTATGCGACCGCAACATCCTATCTCAATTCGGCAGTTAGTGCCGTAGGGGCTTATCTTGACCTCCGCATGTCGATCTCCTGGCCGGCCACTTGCACCATACTCAACAATCCTTCTTCCTATTTCTGGACCGCCTGGAAGAACATGGTGTTCTACCAGGTGGCAAACGGTTTTCAACCCGGCAGCAGCGCGAATTTCGGCACGCCCTTGACCATCAACGGCTCCGGTGCCTATCGCGCCACGGCGCTGATCGCCAGGGCCGCGATCAACAGCACACAGTTTTCCGCGCGCAGCAATCCGGGGACCAACCCTCCCACACCTTATCTTGAGGGCATCAATCCGCATTATGGCTCGACCCCGACAAACACTTTCGTAACCTATAGCACATCCGACCCCAACTACTCCACCGTAAATGATCTGGTATTGTGCCTGGACGGGAAAGGGACCAACCCAGGAAGCGTATGCCCATGAAATATCCAAATCCATATCGATTAATGAGCCCGGGCTTCACGCTGATCGAGATGGCCATCGTGCTGTTTATCGTGGCACTGCTGATGGGCGGCTTGCTGCCCACGCTGACCAGCCAGATCGAGCAACGGCGCAACAGCGACACCAGCAAACAACTGAACGAGATCAAGGACGCGCTGATCGGTTATGCCGTCATCAATGGCCGCCTGCCCTGCCCTGCTTCATCCACCAGCAATGGCGCGGAGTACCCGGTTGGTGGCGGTAATTGCACGAATTTCTACAATGGCTTCGTACCCGCTGCGACGCTGGGTCTCTCCGGGACGACGGACAGTTCGGGATTTCTTATTGATTCCTGGGGCAACCGCATCCACTATGCCGTTACTTCCTGGAACAGCCCCAGCCCGGTCCTCAATGATGTTTTTACCACCGCGAATGGCATGAGCACCGTCGGGATGTCGAACTTCCCAACGACCGGAACTCCGCACCTGCAAGTGTGTTCCACCGCGAGCGCCAGTTCCACCAGCTGCTCGGTCGCCAATTCCGCGCTCACCGCCAGCCCCGGCGTTCTGGCAGTGATTTACTCGACGGGCAAGAATGGCGGGTATGGGGGCACAGGCCCCGATGAAGCAGAAAACCCCAACCCCAAGAGCGCCGATAACGACCGCGTGTTCGTCAGCCATCTCCCGACAGGAAGCGGCGCACCCAACGGTTATTTCGACGACATCGTCATCTGGATATCGCCGAACGTGCTGATCAACCGCATGGTGGCGGCAGGCAAGCTGCCGTAGATTTTTTTATCAGGCGCGCCGCCAGGTCGTGCCCGATGCGCTGTCTTCCAGCACGATGCCCGCAGCCAGCAGTTCCTTGCGGATGCGGTCGGCCTCGGCATAGTTCCTGAACCGCTTAGCGGCAATGGTGATTCGGGTCATCACCTTCGCGCTTTCACCAATTTAACCAGGTATATGCCATAATCCCAGATAGTTCATTAGCCCAAAATCCGTTCGCCCTGAGGTATCGAAGGGCTTGCTCAAGTGGTTCGATACCTCACCACGAACGGTCTTTTACACCCGACTTCTCCTAATGGATTATCCGGGATAATCATCGCCGCGTTATATTGAGGGGCATGACCATGGAACAAGTTGCCAGGATTACCGTTGATCCAAACATCTGCGGGGGGAGGCCTTGTATTCGTGGACTACGCGTGCGAGTCAAAGACGTGCTGGAAATGCTGGCCTCTGGCATGACCAAAGAAGACATTCTCAGGGACTTCCCCTATCTCGAGGCCGATGACATTTCTGCTTCGCTCGAATACGCCGCAAAGCAAGTAGACCATCCCATTCTGCAGGCTGCCTGATAATGCGCTTTCTGGTCGACGCGCAATTGCCACCCGCGTTGGCCCAATGATGCAGGTCATCAAGCAGAACACGTTTATGACATTGGGATGGGAACGTCCAGCGATAGGGCATATCTGGAACTATGCACTGCAAAACAACGCGACAATAATCACCAAGGATGAGGACTTTGTCAGTCTTATCAGCGTCAGTCTTATCAGCGTTCAATCCGGCACACCATCCGTGATTTGGGTACGTGTCGGGAATACCGGCAAACAGGCTTTATTGAATTGGATAGAACCAATGATGGAGCGCATCGTCGCCGAGATTGAATCGGGTGAAAAGCTGATTGAAATCGCTTGATCGACAAATCAGGCCCTGCGCCACGTCGTACCTTGCAGTGTGTCTTCCAATACGATTCCCGCATCCAGTAATACCTTGCGGATGCGATCGGCCTCGGCATAGTTTTTGGCATTCTTGGCAGCGGTTCGCTCAAGGATTAAAGCTTCCACATAACCTTTCGCATCAACTCCAGTCAATCCAACACTAACATCGTCACTAACAGAACCAACTTCGCCTTTCGTAGAATCGCCTGTCAATTGAATGTTGACATCTCCTTGCAAAAATTCTGGCGGGTCGCGCTGCAGCAATCCCAGCACGCAGGCCAGTGACCTGAGCTGCGCAGCCGCTTCAACAGACTGGCTGCGGTTTACTTCGTTGGCGAGTTCGAATAGCACCGCGACCGCCTCCGGCGTGTTGAAGTCGTCGTCCATCGCGGCTTTGAAACGGGCGGCATGTGGCGTATTCCAGTCCATGGGCGTTCCCCCACCCCTAACCCCTCCCCCGAGTGGAGAGGGGGGCTGGCTCCCTTCTCCTGCCGGGAGAAGGGCTGGGGATGAGGGAACACTTTTGAGTGCCGTATAAAGCCGCGTCAGCGCGCCCTTTGCATCGTCCAGATGTGCATCGGAATAATTAAGCGGGCTGCGGTAATGCGCGCGCAGAATGAAGAAGCGCAGCACTTCGGCGTCATATTTTTTCAGCACATCGCGGATGGTGAAGAAGTTGCCCAGGCTCTTGGACATTTTCTCCTTGTCCACATTGACGAAACCGTTGTGTATCCAGTAATTGACGAAGGCGCCCCCCCCACCCTGCTCATGAAGCATCGCGCCCTCGCTCTGGGCGATCTCGTTCTCGTGATGCGGGAACTGCAGGTCTGCGCCGCCGCCGTGGATGTCGAAATGGTTGCCGAGCAATTTGGAACCCATCGCCGAACATTCGATATGCCAGCCGGGACGTCCCTTGCCCCACCTGGAGTCCCATTTCACCTCGCCGGCTTCCTGCTCCTTTGCGTGCTTCCACAACACGAAGTCCAGCGGATCGTTCTTGTTGTCGGCGACTTCGACACGCTCGCCGGCGCGCAGGTCTTCCAGCGACTTGCCGGACAGCTTGCCGTAACCGGGAAACTTGCGCACCGCGAAATTCACATCGCCATCCGCCGCCCGGTAGGCCAGCCCATTTGCTTCCAGCCGCGCGATCATGTCGAGCATCTCCGGCACATATTGCGTGGCACGCGGTTCATGGTCGGGGCGCAGCACACCCAGTGCGTCGGCATCCTCGTGCATCGCGGCAATGAAACGCGCGGTGAGGTCATGGATGGACTCGCCGTTCTCCGCCGCGCGCTTGATGATCTTGTCGTCGATATCGGTGATGTTGCGCACATAGTTCACCTCGTAGCCGCTCGCCTTGAGCCAGCGGTACACGATGTCGAACACCACCAGCACGCGCGCATGGCCGATATGGCAATAGTCGTACACCGTCATGCCGCACACATACATGCCAGCCTTGCCCGGAACTATGGGCACGAATTCCTGCTTGTCACGCGCCAGCGTGTTGTAGATTTTCAACATGGTCTCGGGTAATGAAGGAGATTAAAGGCGCGCCACTCAGGTGAATGACCATTCTTGCGGGACCTACGCATGTTCTTTGGCCCAGGAATCCTTAAGCGTCACGGTGCGGTTCAACACCAGTCTGCCGCCCGGCTGGTGGTCGCGGCGGTCGGCGCAAAAATAACCGAGGCGCTCGAACTGATAGCGCGTCTCCGGCACCGCATCCTTCACGCACGCTTCCACCCAGCCTTGCACTACCATCAGCGAATCCGGATTCAGGTAGGTGGAAAAATCAACATCCTTGTCCGCATCCGGTTCCGGCACGGTGAACAACCGGTCATACAAACGGAACTCGGCGGGCAGGGCGTGGGCACAGGACAGCCAGTGAATCACCCCCTTGACCTTGCGTCCCGCCGGATTCTTGCCCAGCGTGCCGGGATCTATCGAGCAGCGCAATTCGACCAGGTTGCCCGCGGCGTCCTTGATCACGCCATCGCAACGCAGCACATAGCTGTAGCGCAGGCGCACTTCGCCGCCTACGGTCAGCCGCTGCCAGCCGTCCGGCGGATTTTCGCTGAAGTCTTCCGCCTCTATCCATATCTCCCTGCCGAACGGCACGATGCGCGCGCCGAATTCGGGATGCTGCGGATGGAAACCCGCCTCGCGCGATTCGGTCTGGCCCTCCACAAAATTGGTGACCACCACTTTCAGAGGCCTGACTACCGCCATCACGCGCGGCACTTTGGCTTCCAGGTCTTCGCGTATGGCCGACTCCAGCACGGCCATGTCCACGGTATTTTCGCTCTTCGAGATGCCGATGCGCCTGGCGAATTCGCGTATGCCCTCGGGCGTGTAGCCGCGCCTGCGCATGCCTATGATAGTGGGCATGCGCGGATCGTCCCAGCCGGACACATGGCCGTCGTTCACCAGTTGCAGCAGCTTGCGTTTGCTGGTGATGGTGTAGTGCAATTCCAGCCGCGAAAACTCGTACTGGCGCGGATGGCAGGGTATCGTGATGTTGTCCAGCACCCAGTCGTACAGCGGCCGGTGATCCTCGAATTCCAGCGTGCACAGCGAATGCGTGATGCCTTCCAGCGCGTCGGAAATGCAATGAGTGTAGTCGTACATCGGATAGATGCACCACGCATCGCCGGTGCGGATATGATGGGCGCGGCGGATGCGGTAGATCGCCGGATCGCGCATATTGATGTTGCCGCTGGACATGTCTATCCTGGCGCGCAGCACGCGGCTGCCGTCGGCGAATTCGCCGGCGCGCATGCGCGCAAACAGATCCAGGTTCTCCGCCACGCTGCGCTCGCGATACGGGCTGTTCCTGCCCGCCTGCGTCAGCGTGCCGCGATATTCGCGCATCTGCTCCGGCGTAAGATCATCGACATACGCCAATCCCTTGTGTATCAGCTCGACCGCGAACTGGTAGAGCTGCTCGAAATAATCGGAGGCCCAGCGCGCTTCTCCATCCCACTGAAAACCCAGCCAGCGCACATCGTCCTGTATGGACAGCGCATACTCCTCGCTTTCCTTTTCCGGATTGGTGTCGTCGAAACGCAGGTTGCATTTGCCCCGGTAATCCTGCGCCAGACCAAAGTTCAGGCAGATGGATTTCGCGTGGCCGACATGCAGATAACCATTGGGTTCGGGCGGGAAGCGGGTAACGATGCCGCCATGCTTGCCGCCCGCCAGGTCGGCGTCGATGATGGAGCGTATGAAATTTGAAACTGCAGGTGGTGACATGCTGCTCATACTGGATTTTTTCCGGTTTCTGTAGGATTGACGATATAAGCGAGGGATTTTACCCGAAAACGCCAATTCCAAAGAATGACATTAAGGCCTGTTGCCCTGTTTTCCACACTTTTAACGCATTCCCCACACACGCCCTCAATAGACATAAACGATGAAAATGCCCGGGTTATTTGGTAGAATCCGCAGCCATCCCGACAAACTCGCGCGCAACTGGCGCCACATTCCGGAACTGTAAAATGACGATCCCGTTCAACCGTTTTAATTCTGCTTCCGCACTGCTCGCCGGAGCGCTGCTGTTATGCGTCAGCCTGGGCGCGCATGCGGATGACATTGAAGATGCGAACAAATTGTTCAAGCAAGGGCATACCAACCAGGCTTTGGAGAAGGTCAACACCTATCTCGGCAATCATTCGAAAAGTGATCCGGAAAACGCGCAGGCGCGCTTCCTGAAGGGATTGATATTTACCGAGCAGGCGAAAACCGCGGAAGCCATCAAAATATTCAAGTCGTTGACCGAGGACTATCCTGAATTGCCGGAACCTTTCAACAATCTTGCCGTGTTGTATGCCGGTCAGGGTCAATACGAAAAAGCCAGGCAGGAACTGGAAATGGCGATACGCACTCACCCCAGTTATGCGACCGCGCACGAAAACCTCGGCGATATCTATGCCAAGATGGCCAGCCAGGCATATGACCGCGCGCTGAAACTGGACAGCAGCAACACCGCGACACAGACAAAACTTGCAATGATCCAGGAATTGTTTGCGGGCAACCCGCAGGTCAAACAAACAGAT
>JAJZEQ010000190.1 GCA_021851345.1 Pseudomonadota bacterium | reverse complement strand
AGACTGTCAGTGTTCGCTGAGCTGCCGAAACTCGCGCTGATCATCGTCGACGAGGAACACGACAGCTCGTTCAAGCAGCAGGACGGCTTGCGCTACTCGGCGCGCGACGTGGCAATCTTCCGCGCCAACCAGCGCGGCGTGCCTGTCGTGCTCGGTTCGGCCACGCCGTCGCTGGAGAGCTATCAAAACGCGCAAAGCGGGCGTTACCGGATGCTCAGGCTGACCGAGCGCGCGCTTGCCGGGGCGAGCCTGCCCGCGTTGCGCTGCGTCCATATCAACCAGACCGTGATGCACCACGGCATCAGCGAAGTCCTGCTGCGCGAAATCGGGCTGCGCATTGCCCGCCAGGAACAGAGCCTGCTGTTCATCAACCGGCGCGGCTATGCCCCGGTACTGATGTGCACCGGCTGCGGCTGGCTTTCCGGCTGCAAACATTGCGCGGGCAAAATGGTGCTGCACTTGAAAGAGCACCGCTTGCGCTGCCACCATTGCGGCTTCCAGATACTCGTGCCGCACGCCTGCCCGGATTGCGGCAATGCCGACCTGGTTCCGGTCGGCAGCGGCACGCAACGCGTCGAAAGCGTGCTGCAGGAACGCTTCCCGGATGCGCGCATCCTGCGGGTGGACCGCGACAGCACGCGCAACAAACGCGCCTGGCAGACCATGCGCAAACAGATACATGCCAATGAAGTCGACATCCTGGTCGGCACGCAGATGCTCGCCAAGGGCCACGATTTCCCCGCGCTGACGCTGGTCGGCGTGCTCAATCCCGACAGCGCGCTGTACAGCAGCGATTTCCGCGCGCCGGAAAAGCTGTTCGCGCAACTAGTGCAGGTGGCAGGGCGCGCCGGACGCGCCGACAAGCCCGGCGAAGTGCTGATCCAGACCGCCTTCCCGGACCACCCCTTGTTTCGCGCATTGCAGACGCACGACTTCGAAGGCTGGGCCGCCGCGCAACTGGCCGAACGGCAGATGGCGGGCTTCCCGCCGTTCGTGTATCAGGCGATGTTGCGTGCCGAGGGCAAGCAGGAAAACGAGGTGTACCAATATCTGAACGATGCGCGCACGGCTGCTGTTTCGCTTCAGCACGAAGTGGACGTCCTCGGCGTCGTGCCCGCCGCATTGCCGAGACGCGCCAATCACTTGCGCGCGCAATTGCTGATACAGGCGGCATCGCGCAGGGCCTTGCAGCAGTTTTTACGCGCCTGGCAGCCGATGCTGGACGCTTTGCCTGCCGCCAAACTGCGCTGTTCGCTGGACATTGACCCGCTGGAGTTTTAGAGTGCGCAGTAGTGTCCAATAGACCACCCATAACGAAGCCAATAAATAATCCTGGTTTAATGGAAATCAAATGCCACACACCAACCTGATCCAATCTTTTGCCGCTATCGTTGGCGGCGATGCGGTTTTGACCGGCGAGCCTGCCGCGCCGTATTTGTCTGACTGGCGCGGGCGCTATTCTGGAAATGCGCTGGCGGTGGTGTTCCCGTCTGATACCCAACAGGTCGCCGAGGTGATGAAGCTGTGCTCCGCAAGCGATGTCGCCGTCGTGCCGCAGGGCGGCAACACCAGTTTGTGCGGGGGCAGCGTGCCCCTGCAGCATGGCGCGCAGATCGTGCTGAACCTGTCGCGCATGAACCGGATTCGTGCCATGGACCCCACCAATTACACGATGACCGTCGAGGCCGGCTGCAAGCTGGACTATGTGCGCGATGAGGCCGGGAAGAACAACCGCTTTTTCCCGCTAGGACTGACCGCTACCCAAAAGTTTTGCGAGATTGGCGGCAATCTTTCCACCAATGCGGGCGGAATCAATGTGCTGCGCTATGGCAATACGCGCGACCTGGTGCTCGGTCTGGAAGTGGTGTTGCCGGACGGACGCATCTGGAACGGCCTGCGCAGCCTGCGCAAGGACAATTCCGGCTACGACCTGAAGCATCTGTTCATCGGCGCGGAAGGCACGCTGGGCATTATCACCGCGGCCGTGCTGAAACTTTATCCGCGCCCGCAGGCGGAGACGACAGCGTGTGTGGCAGTGCGCGATCCGGCGGCGGCGGTCGCGCTGTTGTCCCACCTGCGCGCCAGTTGCGGCGACAAGATCAGCTCCTTCGAGATCATCGCGCGCTCCTGTCTCGACCTGGTGTTCAAACACATTCCCGACACGCGCGAGCCGTTCACCCGCAAACACGAGTGGATTGTCATCACCCAATTGGCCGACGTGCTGCCCGCACCGCTGGACGGGCCCCTGGGCGAGGCGCTGCGGACTTTCGATTCCGGCATTGTCGAGTTCGATATCTCTTCCGACAAGGATCGCGCCGAGCACTGGTGGAAACTGCGCAAGAATATCAGCGAGGCGCAAAAACGCGAGGGTATCAGCATCAAGCACGATATTTCTGTTCCAATCAGCCGCATCGCCGATTTCATTGCACGCGCCGATGCCGCATTGCACAAGGAGTTTCCCGGTATTCGTATCGTGGCATTCGGGCACATGGGCGACGGGAACATCCATTACAACATCTCGATACTGGACGCAAAGCAGAACCAGGCATTCATAGACCGGCAGGAAACAGAAGTGAACAGGCTGGTGTTTGCGGTGGTGCGCGAACTCAACGGCAGCATCAGCGCCGAGCACGGTCTGGGGCAGCTCAAGCGCGACTCCATCCGCGACTACAAGGATCCGCTGGAACTGGAATTGATGCACAGGATCAAGCAGGCTTTCGACCCCAAGGGTACGATGAATCCGGGCAAGGTCTTGTAGGACAGGTTTTATATACATCGCAAATTCACACGGAGACATACATGGCAGCCCAACCTGAAATCACCAACATGGCCTTGTTCTGCGATTTCGAGAACGTGGCACTGGGCGTGCGCGATGCAAAGTACGCGCAGTTCGACATAAAAAAAGTGCTGGAGCGCCTGTTGCTCAAGGGCAGCATCGTCGTCAAGAAAGCCTATTGCGACTGGGACCGCTACAAGGAATTCAAGGCGACGATGCACGAAGCGGCCTTCGAGCTGATCGAGATACCGCACGTGCGCCAGTCGGGGAAAAACTCCGCCGACATCCGCATGGTCGTCGACGCGCTCGACCTGTGCTACACCAAGGCCCACGTCGACACCTTCGTCATCATCAGCGGCGACTCGGATTTTTCCCCGCTGGTTTCCAAGCTGCGCGAGAACAACAAGTATGTGATCGGCATCGGCGTGAAGGATTCGACCTCGGACCTGCTCAGCGCCAACTGCGACGAATTCATTTTTTATGACGACCTGGTGCGCGCGCAGGAGGCAAAAAAGAAGCAGGCCGCCAAGAAAGCCCCTGTTAAGCCAACTGCCGGCGCGGCGAAAACCGGCGAAGGAAAGTCCGGCGAAGCGAAAGGCGAAGAAGACAAACGTCAGGAAGCGCTGGATTTCATCGTCGAGACCGTCGAGGCCCTGATCGCCGAACGCGGCTCGGACGAGAAAATCTGGGGCTCCATGGTCAAGACAACCATGCAGCGCCGCAAGCCGGGGTTCACCGAATCCTATTACGGCTACCGCTCGTTCAAGGAACTGGTGGAGGATGCCCACAGCCGCAAACTACTTGTTGTAGTACGCGACGAAAAGTCGGGTCAGTACACGATACGGTTGCCGGCTGCGGATTAGCAAATCAGTCTATGGGACCGCTTGTGCGCAACGACAGTATCAGTCCAATATCCGCTCCGGGATTGCCGCATGCACTTGATTTCTGGCGCACAGCCATGTGTTCAGTCTTTGCCAGGTTCCGTACCAGACTATTCACGAAACCTGCGGCTATGCTCGCCGCCGCCCTGCTCGGAGGATGTGCCAGTATCGAGCCGCCGAACCCCGCCTACTTCGAGATTGAGACAGACCGCCTGCCCCCGGCGGATATCACGCTTGATATTCCTGGCCTGGGCCCCTGCACGGACAGCCCGGATCGCAGCCTGCACCTGAATTCAAGCCAGCCGGTCAACGTGCTGGTGCATGGCTGCTTCGGTTCCTCCGGGCAATTCCGGGGCCTGGCCCAGGTGCTGGCCTTCCACGGCCAGCAGAGCATCTGTTTCAGCTACAACGACCGTGACGAGCTTACACACAGCGCTACAGAATTGCGGCGCGCCGTCGACCAGCTCACCGACAAAACCCGCATACCACAGGTCACCATTATCGGCCACAGCATGGGTGCGCTGATCGCACATAAGTCGCTCACCAAACTGCCGTCCATCGCTCCGCAGACACGTCATGCCGACCTGCGTCTGGTGACCATCTCCGGCCCGTTTGATGGCATTGCTTCTGCCCAAACCTGCGGCAGGACCTGGCTGCACCCTCTCACTTTGGGTTTGTTGACGGCGAGCTGTTATTTGGTGACCGGTGCAAAATGGGCGGATATCACATACAGTTCCAGCTTCATCCGCGAACCGGGAACACTGGATAATCAGGTCAGCAATTATCTGAAGATCGACACGGATGAACGTGGCACTTGCCGGCGGGAAAAAGCAGGGCATTGCGTGGAAAGTGATGATGTTTTCTCCCTGGCCGAGCAGCGCAATCCGCTGATTGAGGCCGATCCGCGCGCACGGCGGGTGCTGGTGCATGCGGGCCATGTGGAGATCGTTGGCGACAAGCGCGAGGCGCCGACGAAACTGATCTCCATCCTGCAGGAACAGGGTGTGCTGCGCCCAACCGCAGCAGAGCGCCAGCCGGCTTTCAACCAGTTGCTCGCGCGGATTTACGAGGATGATGCCTACCTGGCCCATGATGCCTTGGGGAACCCGCAACATTGAGATTTGGTCCTGCCCATGCAGCAACCAGCAACAGCATACTGTTGCATGATTGCCCGGCAAGCGTCATAAGATAACTCCAAACTGCTATAATCCGCGCCTCTCTAACGGGCATGGCAAAGATGCCAGCCCTGATAATAAAATTCGCTGCCCGTTTCCCCCACCCCAACCCTCCCCCGAAGGGAGAGGGGCAAACGAATCGCTACGCGACTTTCACGTTAATGGTGCCGTTTCATGTCTGTCGTATTGAATTTCAAATCCCATTTGTCCGAATTGTTCTCGCAGGCCCTGCGCGAAGTCGCACCCGAACTATCAAAAAATGGCTCCACACAAACCGAGATACTGATCGAGCGCCCCAAACTGGCAACGCACGGCGATTACGCCTGCAACCTGGCGATGCAACTGGCCAAGCCGTTGCGCAAATCGCCGCGCGACATTGCACAGGCGCTGATCGCGGCGCTGCCCGAATCCGATTTCATCGAGAAACTGGAGGTCGCCGGCGCGGGATTCATCAATGTGTTCGTCACCACCGCAGCCAAACAGCGCGTGGTGCACAGCGTGCTGCAGGCGGGCGCGGGCTATGGGCATGTCCATCTCGGCGCGGGACGCAGGGTGGGTGTGGAGTTCGTCTCGGCGAACCCGACCGGGCCGCTGCATGTGGGTCACGGGCGCGGCGCGGCAGTGGGCGATTGTCTGTGCAACGTGCTGCACGCGGCAGGCTGGAATGTGACGCGCGAGTTTTACTACAACGATGCGGGTGTGCAGATCGACAACCTGACACGCTCGGTGCAGTTGCGCTGCATGGGCATCACGCCGGATCACCCGGACTGGCCGGAATCGGGCTATCGCGGCGATTACATTGCGGATGTCGCCAACGCATATCTGGCCCAGGAAACAGTCGAGGCTGACGACCAGCAGGTGCGGGCATCCGGCAACGTGAACGACACCGAGGCGATCCGCCATTTTGCGGTGGCCTACCTGCGCCGCGAGCAGGACCTCGACCTGCGCGCCTTCGGCGTGAATTTCGACGTGTACTCGCTGGAATCCGCGCTGTATACCGACGGCAAGGTGAAGGAGACCGTCGACAGGCTGATTGCCAGCGGCCATACCTACGAGCAGGACGACGCGCTGTGGCTGCGCACCACCGCTTTCGGCGACGACAAGGACAGGGTGATGCGCAAGAGCGACGGCACTTACACCTATTTCGTGCCTGACGTGGCCTATCACCTGGACAAGTGGCGGCGCGGATTCGCGCGCGTCATCAACGAACAGGGAGCCGACCACCACAGCACGATCACGCGCGTCCGGGCCGGATTGCAGGCGCTGGATGCCGGCATCCCGCAGGGCTGGCCGGATTATGTGCTGCACCAGATGGTGACAGTGCTGAAAAACGGCGAAGAAGTGAAGATTTCCAAGCGCGCGGGCAGCTACGTCACGCTGCGCGACCTGATCGACGAAGTGGGCTGCGACGCGACGCGTTATTTTCTGGCCGCGCGCCACCCGGACTCGCAACTGGTGTTCGACATCGACCTCGCCAAATCGAAGAGCAACGACAATCCCGTGTATTACATCCAGTATGCCCATGCCCGCATCAGCGCGGTGCTGGCGCAATGGGGGGGCGAGCGGCAAGCCCTGCTGCAGGCGGATGTCGGCCTGCTGGACAGCGAATACGAAACAGCCTTGCTGCAACGGCTGATCGATTATCCCCAAGTGATCGAGAACGCCGCACTGGAACTGGCGCCGCACCTGGTCGCCTTTTACCTGAAGGAGTTGGCGGCCGATTTCCACAGCTACTATAATGCCTCGCGTTTTCTGGTCGAGAACGAGGCAGTCAGGCTGGCACGCCTGGCGCTGATCGCGGCGGCGGCACAGGTGATACATAACGGATTAGCCTTGCTGGGTGTGAGCGCGCCGGAAAAAATGTAACCCACAAGAATGTGAAAATCCCGGGCAAACCCGATGCCGGGACAAACTGATTAAAGAGAGCGGATATAACATGGGCAGGGACAACGGCAACAGATCCAGCGCACCGCGCAAGGGCGGGAATTTGTTATGGGCGGGGATACTTGGCGGCACGATAATCGGTGTCAGCCTGGCAGCCGGAGTCGCGTGGTATCTGATGAAGTCCCCCAGCCCGTTCACCAAAAGGGAACAGCCGGCCTTGCCTAAGCCTCTGCCGGATACCGCCAAACCGGCAGCTCCCGCCGCGACAGACAAGGTGCCGGCTACGGCGGGTGATGGCAAACAGCGATTCGAATTCTATAACGTGCTGACCAACAAACAGGGCGGGAACGCTGCCGTTCCCGCCAGGCCGGCTGAGAAGGCCAGGCCGGTTGAAAATTCCAGTGCGGCAAACAGCAAGCCCGTTCCCGCTTATGCACCGCAGATATTGCAGGCGGGATCCTTTTCAAATATCGGCGATGCCGAAAAACTCAAGGCCAGGCTTGCCCTACTGGGAGTCGAATCCAACATCCAGACCGCCGTCATCCCCGACAAGGGCGTATGGTATCGCGTGCGCCTGGGGCCATACAAAAGCGCTGACGACATCAATCGCGCGAGCAACTTTTTGAAACAAAACGGGGTGAACAGCACCCCGATGCGGGCGCAGTAATCATTTTCAATCATCCAGAGGAGCGTATATGAAGAATCTGTTAGAACTGCGGGACAATCATGCACCGATTGCGAAACTGCTGACCAAGATCAAGAGCCTGGTTGTTGCACTGCTGCTTTTGGCGAGCGGCACGGCATTTGCGGCAGCGGAGCTGGGCAAGGATTACACCCTGCTGAATCCGCCACAACCGACCGAAACCAAAAAAATCGAAGTGCTGGAATTTTTCTTCTACGGCTGCTCGCACTGCTTCCATTTGCATCCGCTGTTGAGCCAGTGGGAAAAAACCATGCCCAAGGATGTCCAGCTGACTTACGTGCCCACCGTGTTCCGTGATTCCTGGGAACCGATGGCGAACACCTTCTACGCGCTCCAAAGCATGGGGCAACTCGAGCAACTGCACGATGCC
>JAJZEQ010000050.1 GCA_021851345.1 Pseudomonadota bacterium | reverse complement strand
CGGCAAAATGGTATGGGAAACGATATGCCGGGACATGGAAAAGTCATTTCGCGACGGGAAATTCGAGGCCGGGGTGGTCGCCGGCATACATGCGGTGGGCGAACATCTGTCGCGACACTTTCCGGCGCACAGCGGCAATGTCAATGAGTTGCCGGACAGTCCCGTGGTGTTGTAGCGATCCCGTGACGTTGTAGCGATTGGGGCATAATGCGCAACACGCATTGACTTTGGTCGCGATCCCCGTAATCCAGAACTCATGCCAGATAGGCATCGAGTGATTTCCATCCATCAATCGCGGATCGCAGTGCATCGATATCGCCATTGTTGACGAAGGTCACAGCGGCAACCCTCTCCTGATCCAGTAGCGGCTCCTGAACTGCCCGCAGTTTTTGCAGTACGGCAATGCCGGCTTCTGATGCGTCATTGTGCCGCTGTTCCAGCCGTTGTGCCATTGCCGCAGTGTCCGCCTGTAAACTGGCGATCACAAAGGGTACCGCCATTTCATGGGCAAGCGTGCGGAAAATTTCGCGTTCCGCGCGGCGCAAAAAAGCGGCATCGACAATGACCGGGAAGCCCGCAGCAATCACGTCGCTGGCCAGTGCATGCAGGCGTTCGTAGGTGCGCCGCGTCGCATCCTCGCCATAGATATCCTCACCTGTCAAAGCGTCGCTATCGGCCAGCGCGGCCAAACCAAACAAGCGTTTGCGTTCTACATCCGAGCGGATACGGATCGCACCCAATTTTTCCAGGGCGATTTGCGCGAAGGTGCTTTTCCCGCAGCCGGGCAGGCCGTGGGTGATGATCAGCGCGGGGCGTCGTCGTGACAGGAAGGCATAAGCCAGCCCGAGATATTCATGCAGGGATTTTGATTTCTGTGTTTTTTTCCCCATGGTACGTTGAGCGGCGCTTATTGCGGCAATCTTGGCACGCACCATGGCGCGGTAGGCCAGGTAGAAGCGCAACACCCCGCATCCGGAATAATCACCGGTGCTCTCCAGATAGCCATTGAGCAAACGCCAGGCCAGTTGCGGCTGGCCATGATGCAACAGATCCATGACCGGAAAACTGATCTCGCTGATCACGTCTATCCAGCGCAGTGCGGCGTTGAACTCGATGCCGTCGAATGGAGTGGGCACATCGTTCAGCACCACGATGTTGCCGAGATGCATGTCGCCATGGCATTCGCGTATGCAACCCGCCGCCGCGCGCTGCTGAAACAGGTGCAGGCAGGCGGAAAATTCCTCCGTGCTTGCTTTGCCCAGCAGTTTCAGCAGGGCAATGTCCCTGTGCACGGTGCAGGTCTGCTGCAATAACGCGAAATTCCCCAACGCCGCTTTTTCTATCACGGCCACCGCACAAAACGGGGAATCCTTTGCCGCAGCAGGCAGAGAGTTGTGGAAGCCGGCAATGATGGCGGCCAATTTATCGATATGGCCGGGAGTGATGCGGGCGCGTGCCGACATGCGATCCATCAGCCCGGACGGAGAAAATCGCCGCATGTGGACGGCATATTCGATGGCTGGCAACCTGCCCAACACCGGCTCTTCCGGGGTGCCGCCGATAGGTACGACATCGAGGTAGATCTCCGGAGCGAAGCGTCTGTTGAGGCGCAGCTCTTCGTCGCAATAATAATTGCGTGCCTTAAGGGAAGAAAAATCGAGAAAGCCGAGATCGACGGCTTTCTTTATCTTGTAGGCATCGTGTCCGCTCAACAGCACCCAGGAAATATGGGTTTCAATCACGCTCGGAAGACGCAGAAAATATCCGTGTGAACTCAGAACGTTCACCAGATGCCGCTGGCTTGACAAGCCGGGCGCGATGTTTGGCGGCAAGAGTTGTGCGGGCAACATGGGAAGCACTCCCTTCTTTGTTGCACTCTAGCACAGAGGCAGGCGCTGCGCTGCGTGCTTGGCTGGGGCGGCCTGCATGATTAGGCATATTGCGGTTTGGCAAATTTCTTGTTGGAGTTCGTCCGCAGGCGTGGCGTCTAATAGACAGCCTGTGCCCGGTCTTTTACGCACCCGACCTCGATGCCGCGATTGCGGTCATGCAGGAACAGGAAGTTGCCGTGGTGGTCGCCGATGTCGGAACGGGAAACGCGGATGTGACCGCCATGATCAAGCTGCTCAAACGGGAGAACCCGCAGATACTGTCCATCGTGCTCACCGCAGCCTCGGACTCCGATCTGGTGATCGAACTCATCAACCTGGCGCAAATCTTCCGTTTTCTGAACAAGCCCGTAAAAGTGAAAGTCCTCAAGAGCCACCTGCACGCGGCACTTGCGCAGTACATTACTTTTCAGAAATCACCGCACTTGCTGAAACAGCATCGCGTGCAGGAATCCGCGCAGGTGCGTAACTCGTCGGCCGGCAGGAAGATACTTGCCGGCCTGCTGTCGCTACCCGGCCGCTGGTTCAAGGCCTGACAACCCAAGGACCGAAAACCTTACATTGGGCTTGACTGCGCGCCTTGCCCTGTTCCGGTGAAATTGCAGCAACAGGGGCGGGCAAATTTAATCCTGCCAACCCCTGTTCCATCCCTGCTTGTTACTGTGGAGCTTTGTGCTGGTCCATCATATTGTGTTGATCCATCATATTCATATTGTGCTGGTCCATCATTTCCTTGCACGCTGGTGACAGCTCTGCTTCATGTTGCTTCATGCATTGCATGATCCTGCCGCCTCCAGGCTGTATCCCCGCGCAGATTTTCTTCATGTCATCTTTGCATGCGTGGCGGAAATCAGCAGCCCTCTCCTTCATTTTCGCCATGTTTTCCTGGCATGCGGGCGACAGTTCGCCGGAATGCTCTTTCAGGCATTTCGCCATGTGTCCGTCTCCCGGTTGCATGCCCTGGCAAAGCCTGGCCGCATCTTCTGCACATGGCCTTGCATTTTGCTCTGCAGAGGCACCTGCCGCGAAGGTCAGGCAAAGTACCCCGGCAAGCGCGGCAAGCCATTTCATTTTAATACCGGAAATTACTGTCATGTTTTTCATATGCCTTACTCCTTTTCTGTGGTTGGTTGATGCGGTCAAACTCTTTACTAAAGACAGATTTGCGACGGGAGAAAATATACGGTACCAGGCGGCTCTATTCAAGGTTGATCGCGGTGGTGGTTATCCTTAAGCGCACCGATGTGCACTCCTTCCCTCAGCTGCGCCATCGCATGCACGGAAAATTCCGGATTCAGATTATCCATCGCTTTCACCATCAGCACTGACACGATCACCGGCTGGACCAAAATGACAAAAGCAACACTGCCGGCTTCGATGAACAGGCGGATGAACTTTCGGGTCCGGTAAAGTTCGCGCAGATGCGAGCGGTATTTCGATGCCTTGCGGTGCATCGCCACGCCTTCGACAACGATTATGAGCAACCCGACTACCGCCCCTGTCAGCATGGCCATCTTGAGTTCTATCGACTCCATGTTCCTCCTTGCGGCATCAACTTGCAGTGCGGATCAACGCGCTTCCGGAGGGGATGTTACACCGATGTTAAGCAACATGGAATCTGGATTGCAAGCAGGCATTTCGAGCGCGGCTGTTGTGGAATGTCGGTGAACTTTATCACTGAAATTGAAAATATATTGCCTGATACTGCGCCGCCGCCGGGATGGAGTGCAGATGCGGCAGATACGCGCTTTTCTATTGCCTCTGTTAATAAAGTTTCTGCGTGAGCGGTACCCGAAATTTTGACAAGCGGTATCGCCGGGGAGACAAACGGTAAATCCCGGGGATGAGCGGTATTGCGGGTGGATGGCGGAGCGGGCAGAGTGCACGTTGCCTGAGTCGGAGTTATTGGCCGGACTCGCAGCCGTGGTGACCTGATTTTGGCGCCGGCGGCAAACATCAACGACAGGAGGATATTCAATGATCGACCGGCATTCGTGGTTGTTTTGGCCAGATAACGCAGCGCTTTCCGTTCTGGCCCTGGCCATACTGGCAATGCTGTTCCTGTATGCGGCACGCAAGCCCATGCACGGGGTGATCCACTCGGTATGCAACCTGGTCACCCAGTCCACACGATTCATTTCCAAATGGCTGTTCCTGAGTGCCGAGAATTTGCGTTTGCGCAATCAATCGGTATTGCTGGCACATAGCCAGGAAAGTGCCGCAGCGATGATAGACCGGGAATTCGAGCGCGTGGGGAATATCCTTCGCAAGGATATGCAGGAATTTCCCGCCTTGCAGCGCAAGCTGATGGAAGAGGTGACGCGCATCGAGGAGGATTACCGCAGGTGCGGCGAGGTACCTCCGCCGCCGCCGGAATGGGTGGGGGCGCTCGAATCGGTCTCGCAACTCAAATCGGGCGGCGACATTCCGCGCAAGCTGCTGGAGGACATCAACAAGTCTATCCAGAAAATCCATGACAAGACGGTGGCAGAGTATCGGCGTTCCTATGAGGAGCGGCACAAGATTCTGAAAGGCATGCAACCGGTGTGGCGCTCGGTGGACAAGCTGATGGTGGAAATGGACAAGAAGATGCTGACCCTGCACAGCAACGCCAAGCAGATCGACGATGACATGACCAAATTCGCGGGAATGCGCGCCAAAGACAGCAAGACCGAACATGCGCTGACCGTCTCGGCGTTCGTGCAGCTGGCGATCTCATCGCTGGTGATGGTGATCGCAATGGGCGGTGCCTTCATCAACTACAAACTTATTGCCCTGCCCATGTCTGAAATGGTCGGCGCCAGCGATTACATCACCAATAGTTTAAGGACTTCCGATGTGGCGGCATTGGTGATCATCCTGATGGAAGCTTCGATGGGGCTGTTCCTGCTTGAATCGCTGCGCATCACGCAACTGTTTCCCAAGATCGCCAGCATGGATGACCGCATGCGCCGCCGGTTGATGCTGGCTTCGCTGATATTTCTGGTGATCCTGGCGGGCATTGAGTCGTCGTTGGCGCTGATGCGCGACATGCTGGTCGCTGACAAGTCCTCGCTGATGAGGGATCTTGCTTCCGCCGCGCCGCCCGTTACAGATAACTGGATGTCGAATATACCGATGGCCGGGCAGATGATCATGGGCTTCGTGTTGCCATTCGCGCTGGCATTCGTGGCGATTCCGCTGGAAAGCGTGGTGCATTCGCTGCGCACTGTCATCGGCGTGGTGCTGGTGCAGACCATGCGCGGGGCCGGTTTCGTGCTCAGGTTCACCGGCGTGGTGTTCAGGCGTTTCGCCAGGGTGCTCGAATCGGCGTACGACATCCTTATCGTGATACCGCTGATGGTGGAGCGCTGGGTGCTGGCGTTGCGCGATAGTTCGACGGCCAAAGGACAATCCAAACTCGGGAGCGCATCATGAAAAGATCACTGCCGGTGTCATTGATGGTGTTCGGAGCCTTGTTCGTCAGCGCGTGCGGCGACAGCCGCATGCACAGCCAGGCGGTGTATATGCTGGTGGATACTTCCGGTTCATACGCCAAGCAGGTTAACAAGGCGGCCAGGGTCGTCAACTATCTGCTGGCCACGCTGAATCCGGGTGATTCCCTGGCGGTGGCCAAGGTGGAGACGCGCAGCTTTACAGAAAAGGATATCGTCGCCAAGGTCACCTTCGACAAGCGTCCTTCACAGTCAATCGAGCAAAAGCGCGCGTTCAAAGTCAAGATTGACTCGTTTGCGAAGGACGTGCACGGCAGCGCGTATACCGATATCACCGGTGCCCTGATTCAGGGCGCGGAATATTTGAACGAGACCAGGGCCGGCAACAAGACCATCGTGATCTTCTCTGATATGCAGGAGGAGCTGAACAAGGGCACGGTGCGCGACTTTCCGATCGACCTGAAGGGAATCCGCATCGTGGCGCTGAACGTCAGCAAGCTGGGCACCGACAACGCCGATCCGCGCTTGTATCTCGACAGGTTGGCCCGGTGGGAGGCGAGAGTGCGCAAGGCCGGCGCCACCGACTGGGTGGTGGTGAACGATCTGGAGAATAATATGGACTCGATTTTGAACAGCCGTTGACAGCAATTGCCTCACCATTGCCGGGTTCGCCGTTTAGATCATTCGCCGAATTTTACGTTAATGCCCGTGAAGAACAAGGTGTCGTTTTTCAGGATTGGCGCTTGTGACATGCTGTTAAAATTGTCCTGAAACGACACTCTTAAGCTCAATGTTTTGTTGATCATCACCATCAGAGTTGAGTCAAACGTAACAAGGAACCCCGATTCGCCGCTGATATTGGGCCTGATCGACAGGCGCTGGTTAAAGTTGGCCGAATCGCTAAGCTTGTTGGTCGAATCCTCACTGAACAAAAGTTCCGTGGTGTCGAAACCCGATCTGATCTGGTTGTTGATGAGTACACCCGGATCGCTGTATTTGTCCGACCTGTAGGATATACCGCCGAGGAGGTTCCATTGTGAATCAGGTGTCTTGATCATGTGGTAGCCAAAGCCGCCGCTGATCATACTGCGAAGGCTGAGTAATTGGATTTGGTCACGGCTGAACACCAGGCCGCCAAAGCCGAACTTGGTCTCAGTGATGTTGTGGTCATATTGGGAGCGGGCAAACCCCTGGTTGGCTGTGGTGCTTGTGCTGGTCACGCCGTTGTACGTACTCCGGGCGCGGCTTCCGACATACTGGGCCGACAGGGATAATTTATCCTCAGCTGTACGGCGCGTGGTGTCTGCTGTAATAGTCAGGCTGGAACTTTGAGTGTTGCCAGTAGCCTCAGATAAAGCAGCTCCGCCATTCCCCCGCCATTTTCCATCAGGTTTAACGTCATCTGCCCAAGCGCTGATACAACATGCCATGCTTGCCAGAAACAACAGGGGCGTAACCTCTTTCGAAGAATATTTCCACAATTTACAGATAAGATTTAACAGCATCCATTAGTGTCCGGTAAAAATTCAAACAGAGTCATTTTGTAATTGGGTGATGGTGCAATGGATCATGGAATGGTTCATGCCTCGACCTGGGCTGCCTTGGCCTCCAGTTTTGGCATGATCCATTTGCGAAACATGAAAGGCGTGATCATCGTAGTTACAACACCCATCAACACCAGTACGGAGAAAATGTCCTGGCCGATGAAGCCGCGATCATGGGCGATGCTGGCAATGACGAGTTCCATGACTCCCCGTCCATTCAGGATGATGCCGATCCCGAGTGATCGGGTCTGCGAAAGCCGGAGGATGCGACCGCCAAGCCAGCCGGCGAATATCTTGGAGCCGATTGATACCGCCAATACGACGCAGACGAACCAGAATGACTTGACTATGCTTATATCGAACTCAAGCCCAAGATAGGCAAAAAAGACAGGTGCAAGAAAGCCGCCGCTGATAGATTTCAGGGTGAGATCGAGTTCATGATAACGCGATGCCAGGAAAAACTTGCGATCGATCAACAAAGCGCCGAAGAACGCTCCGATGATGACATGAAATCCAAGGGCCGCGCTGACCGACCCGAAGACCAGGACGAAAAGCAACAGAATGCCGAACAAGGCTTCATTGCCGATCAGGTCAACCAGCATTTCCGAGAGGCGCTCGATATGTACGCCTTTTTCGATTATTTTTTCAATCACCCAATTGAAGCCCAGTATGAAAATGCACAGCACCATAAGCTTCCAGCTTGCATTGAGAATCGAGAATCCGACCGCCTGAAGCGATTTCTGCTCGGGAAGGTTCAGGATGATCCCGAGTGCCATCAGAGCCACGATGTCGTTAAAAATCGCCGTCGCTACCGAGTAACGCGCAATGTCTGAATCGAGCAGGTCGAAGCTTTGCAGGATGCTCACGGTGACCGGGAGTGCCGTGATTGAAACGCAAAGCCCGAGAAAGACGGTCCTCATCACATCCAGTTCAAACGCGACGCCTACCAGTATGCCCCCTGCCAGCGGT
>JAJZEQ010000038.1 GCA_021851345.1 Pseudomonadota bacterium | reverse complement strand
GACCGAACCGATGATCACGATATCCGCGGCGCGTTTGGGGTAGCCGGACTGCTGTTGATCCAGCATTTTCCGGGCGGAAGTTTGCAGCAGGGCCAGGGCTCCGGTTACGTTGATTCTGAGCATCTCCTCAAATTCGGACAAGTCGGCATCCTTCACCGAGCCACCCAAACCCCGCCCGGCGTTCGCAATCACGATATCGACCGGCTTGCCGAAATGCCCGATTGCCGCGGCAAAGAGTTGCTCGAGCACGGCGGCATCAGATGCATCACCGGTGACGCCGGTAAATGCCGTTCCCAATTCCTGTTCGAGTGCGCGAAGTTTTGCCGCGTTGCGGCCGTTGCCGACCACACCGTAGCCACTGGCAATAAATTTTCTTGTTGTCGCTTCCCCGATGCCGGAAGTGGCACCGGTAACGATTGCGATACGCGAATACTGTTCAGACATGATAGTTCTCCCATTGGTCATGCGACTGTCCTTTGCAATCCCGGTCGTTGCGCTGTCATGCAAGCGCCCGGTGCGCAATCAGTCCTTCATCCGGTCGCGGACTATGCAAATTCCTCCACCAGTTTCGGATAATCGGTATAGCCGGCCCGCGGATCATCAAGGCCGTATCCGTAGAAGGTTTCGGAGTGAAATGGATTGAGCGGCGCATTCAGTTGCAGACGGCGCGGCAGATCCGGATTGGAAATAAAATCCTTGCCAAAGGAGACCGCGTCGGCCTCGCCCGCCGCGAGCACCTGCCGGGCCGTGTCCAGATTGAAACCTTCGTTTGCAATGAGCACGCCCTTGAAACGTTTCTTCAGTTCCGGGCTGATGCGATTTTCCCCCAGTGATTCGCGGGTGAAAATGAAGGCGATACCGCGCTTGCCTAGCTGTTCTGCCACATATCCGAACGTGGGCAGGGGATCCGAATCGCCCATGGTATGGGCATCACCCCGGGGAGCCAGATGCATTCCGACCCGGCCCGCGCCCCAAACCGAAATCGCGGCATCCGTCACTTCCAGCATCAGCCGCGCACGATTTTCGATGGGACCGCCGTAGGCATCGTTACGCTTGTTGGTGCTGTCCTGCAGGAACTGGTCCAGCAGGTAGCCATTGGCCCCGTGAATTTCGACGCCGTCGAATCCCGCCTGTTTGGCGTTTTCGGCACCCCGGCGGTAGGCCTCGACTATGCCCGGAATTTCGGAAATTTCCAGGGCGCGTGGTGTGACGTATTCACGCTGGGGACGCAGCAGGCTGACATGGCCCCGGGGAGCGATGGCACTCGGCGCGACAGGCAGTTCTCCGTCGAGAAAGTCCGGATGCGAAACCCGGCCTACATGCCAGAGCTGCAGGAACATGCGTCCTCCGGCGGCATGTACGGCACTCGTAACCAGCTTCCAGCCCTGTATCTGCTGATCTGACCAGATTCCGGGAGTATCGGGATAACCGACTCCCTGGGGAGAAACGGAAGTTGCCTCGCTCAGGATCAGCCCGGCTCCGGCACGTTGGGCATAGTACTCGGCCATCAATGCATTGGGCACGCGGCCAGCGCTGGCGCGGCATCTGGTAAGGGGGGCCATCACGATGCGGTTGGGAAGATTCAGGTCTCCGACCCGGATGGATTTAAACAGGGTATTCAAATTTTTTCTCCTTAATTGTTGCGGGTTTTTAAAGATCACTCTTGATGCGATCAAGAAATTTGCCGATCAAGGCTTCATTGCGGGAATAGAAAATCCACTGTCCGACTTTCCGGGGTATCACCAGTCCTGCACGCTGCAAAGTGGCCAGGTGGGCCGAGATGGTCGATTGGGATAAGTTCGCTTTTTCGTAAATCTTGCCCGCGCAGACCCCGAGTTCAAATGAGTGCACCTGGGTGGGGAAGGACTTCTGCGGGTTTTTCAGCCATCCGAGCATTTCCCTGCGGACCGGATGGGCCAATGCCTTGATGACTTCGTCAATGTCGGGAGCGGGTTGTTTTGCCATGGAATGCAGCCGGGTTCTCAGCCGGTCAATTGCAATTTATATTTCGATAATTGACGAATTATATATCGAATAAACTAGAAATACAAATGTCCGCTGCCGGCCGCAAATCCTGCCTGTAATTTTTGCCCTGCTTCCCGCAGAAAAATTGGCGGCGGCCGGGACGGCAACCGCGCATCCGGAATTGGTTTATGAAAACCCCGCATCCAACCCATTCTGATAAAGCCCCTATGATTTCTTTGCAGCCATTGGGGAGCCGCCCAAAGCAACAAATAGCCGAACACAATCCTGGTAGCGCTGATGCTGCGCGCGAATAATTTCCAGCCGTGTTTTTGACCATGCGCGCTGTGCATCCTGTACCTGCAGCAGCCCGGCAGCCCCCGCCAGATAACTGGTGCGCGCCATGTCCAGCGTGGCGGCCGCCGCGTTTACCGCGTTATTCATGATTGCAACTGCATCATCGTCATGGGCCAGTGAGGTCAGCGCGTCGGCCACCTGCACAAATGCCACCAGGATGGTTTGCCGGTATTGGGCCAGTGATGATTGATAAGCGTGCTCTGCCCCGCGTTTTTCAGCGGAGAGCTGGCCTCCATTAAAGATGGGGGCCGTCACTCCGGCCGCAAGCGACCATGCGCTGGCTGCACTGCTGAAGATGCCGGCCGGCGTCAACGCTTCCTGCATCATGTTTGCGGTCAGCGTGATCTGCGGGTAGAGATTGGCCGTGGCCACGCCAATCGCGGCGCTCGCCGCATGCAGGTTGGCTTCCGCCGCGAGGATGTCCGGCCGCCTTTTTACCAGTTCGGAGGGCAGGCTCACCGGCAGTTGTTGCGGCAGTGTGAAACTGTAAAAATCCAGGCTGGGTGCCGTCCAGTCGGCGGGAGCCTTGCCGACCAGGATCGACAGCGCATGGCGGCCGACGCTCAAGCGCTGTTCCAGGGGTGGCAGCATGAACTGGTCGGCAAACAGCTGGCTTTGCGCGCTGGCGATATCCACCTTAGTGGCCGCGCCGGCGGCATATGATTCCTGAACCAGTGCCAGTGTCTTCTGGTCCTCGGCTATGATCTGCCGGGCCGCGGTGATTTCCGCACCTGCCGCGGCCGCTTCCAGTGCCGCGGTGATGGTATTGCCGGTGAGCGTGATGTAGGTCGCGGCTATCTGATGGGCCTGGTAATCTGCCAAAGCCTGTTGCCGTTCGACAGCGCGTTTCCCGCCGCCAAAAAAATCCGGCGTCCAGCTTACCGAGGGTCCAATCTCATAATAGCTGAATGGTGGTATGTTGAAATTGCTCGGCCCGAACAATGCCACGCCATATGCCTGACGTCCTGCCGCGCCGCCCAGCGAGGCCTGGGGTAGCAGGCTTCCCCTTTCCGCTTTCACGGCTTCTTCGGCTTGTGCAAGAGTCTCCTTCGCAGAGATCAGGTCGTAGTTGTTTTCCACGGTCTGCCGGATAAGGTCATTCAATGATGCCGATGCAAACACTGTCCACCATTCGGTCTCTATCTGTTTGCCCAGTTCGATGCGCAGTTGCATGGGCACCGCATCATCTTTTGAGGTGTAGGATTCCGGTTCTGGAGAGGCCGGAGTCTTGAAATCCGGGCCGGAGCTGCAGGCGCAAAGCAACAAGGTTGCCAGCAGCAGGTTTTGTCTGTTTGTCTTCATTCCATCACCGCAATTTCTTTTTTGTCGGAGGCATGGGCCGGCGGACGCAGCAGCAGCAGCAGAGGGATCACTGCTATCGTCAGCACCATCATCAGCTTGTAGTCGTTGACATAGGCGATCATCGCCGCCTGATTGGTGATCATGCGGTCCAGTGCGGCGAGCCCGGGAAGGCTGTGGGGATCGATATGGCCGGATAGATAGGCCGGGTTGTTGAGGTTGTATGGCGTGACATGTTCGGCCAGGGACGCGTGCATGATTTGCGTGTTCCGGGTCAGCAGCGTTACGACGACCGAAATGCCGATCGCGCTGCCAAGATTGCGCAGCAGGTTGAAGAATGCGGTTCCCTCATTGCGCAGTGCCGCCGGCAGCGTGCCGAATGCAACAGTGGAAAGCGGCACATACACCAGGCCGATGCCAAATCCCTGGATGACGCCGGAGATGACGATGAGGTTCTCGTTCATCAGCAGGTCAAAATTCGTCATTTGCCACAGCGAAAACGCGGTGAGTCCCAAACCCGCAGCCATGATGGTCCGGGCATCGAATTTGCCGATCAGCTTGCCGACCACCATCATGCCTATCATCGTTCCGGCACCACGGGGTGCTGTAACCAGCCCGCTGATAATCACCGGGTAACCCATTTCGTTCTGCAGCATCGGTGGAACAAGAGCCAGCGTGGCGAACAAAACAACCCCGAGCAGGAAGATGAAAATGTTGGACATAACGAAATTGCGGTCGGCAAACAACGCCGGGCTCAGGAAGGGATGAGGGCGGGTGAACGAATGGACCAGAAAATAATACAAGGCAACGACCGACACCATGGCTTCCGCGATGATCTCGCCGGAATTGAACCAGTCGTTGAGTTCTCCGCGGTCCAGGAACAGTTGCAGTGCGCCCACGCACAGGCTTAACGTGGCGAAGCCGAAAAAATCGAACTTGTTGAACAGTTTTCTCGTTTCAGGCATCGAGGCCGAGAGTCCCAGGAAAGCGATGATCCCGATCGGCACATTGATAAAGAATACCCAGCGCCAGCTGTAATCTTCGGTAAGCCATCCGCCCAGCACCGGCCCCAGCACCGGCCCCAGCGTGACCCCCACGCCCCAGATGGCCATCGCCTTGCCATGATTCTGCGGCGGATTGATGTCGAACAGCACCGCCTGCGACAACGGCACCAGCGCGGCCCCGGAGATTCCCTGCAACAGGCGGAACAGCACGATCTCCGGCAGTGTCGCGGCGAGGCCGCACAACGCGGAGGTCAGGGTGAATCCCACGATGGAAATCAAAAAAACCTTCTTGCGTCCGAATCGCCCGGCCAGCCATCCGGTCAGCGGAATCATGATGGCTGCCGCGATGATGTATGAGGTCAGCACCCAGCCCATCTGGTCCTGGGTTGCGGAGAGCGTTCCCTGCATCTGCGGCAGCGCGACGTTGGCGATCGTCGAGTCCAGCGATTGCATGATGGTTGCCGCCATGATCGAGAAAGTGATCAGCGGACGGTTTAACTTCGATCCGGAGTCGTCGGTATGCGGCGGATGAGGTGTGGCGGCGCCTTCACCGGCTTCTTCGATGACTTCTTCAAGCCGGGATGGCTGCTCGGTATCGCCGGTCATTACCAGAAATCTTTCAGGCGGCTGTGATGCGTGTCGACTTTCACGACGGCGCTCAAGCCGGAATGCAAAGGTTGTTTGGGGTCGGGAACATCGATATGGATGCGTACCGGCAGCCGTTGCACAACCTTGACCCAGTTGCCGGTGGCATTCTCCGGGGGGAGCAGGGAGAAGCTGGACCCGGTGCCGGAACTCAAACTTTCCACGCTGCCGTGAAATGTTCTTCCCGGATAGGCATCGACTTCGATCGTGGCCTGCTGGCCGGGACGCATGTGGGTAAGTTCGGTTTCCTTGAAGTTTGCCTGAACCCAGACATTCTTGTCGGATGTCAGCGAAAATACCGGCACGGCGGCATTGACGTAGTTGCCGCTCTGGAATTGGTCGACCTTGGAAACGATGCCATCCATCGGCGCCTTGATCAAGGTGTAGGTCAGATTCAATTGCGCCCGCTCCAGCATCGCCCGGGCTTGTTGAACGGCTGGATGATCATCAATGTCCAGCGCGGGGTCGTCGCTCAACAGGGTGCGTACGTTGCTCTTCACCTGTTTTGCGGCGATCAGCCTCTGCTCGGCATCCGAAAGCGCGTGCTGCGCCTGGTCCAGTTGCGCCTGTGAGGCGATCCCCTTGGCGGCCAGATTCTTCTGGCGCTCAAATTCACGGGTTTGATAAAGCACGGTCGCTTCCGCTGCGCGCGCATCGGCCTGGCGTTGCAGGTAAGTCGCTCTCAGCGCGCCTATCTGCAATCTGGCATCGGCCAGTTTGGCCTTTGCATCCTCAATCGCGATCAGGTAGTCGCGGTCATCCAGCTGGAAAAGTGGGTCGCCCTGGTGAACCTGCTGGTTTTCCCTGACGAAGATCTTCGTGACGCGCCCGGCAATATTGGTGCTGATGTCCACCCGGGCAGCCTGAACATAGGCATCGTCCGTGGAAACAATGCGTCCGCCGGTAAAATAGACTACCGCGGCGATGCCTGTAAACACGATTGCCCCGCCGATAAACAGGTATCGGCGTATCCGGTTCTTGTTCATGCTGGGGTTTTTCATTTGCTATTGCGCGCTATATTGGTTCACGGCTCGGGATTGTAGTTGACATGGATTGCGTTGATAATACCTAATAATGCATATACATTATGTTGTGGGATAGAATAATCGCCGGCATGATCTGCAATCGTTGCAAGCAGCAATGCTGGCTGGTGTGTTAGCCAGGAATTAATCCGGGAAGGCTGTTGCAGGATGGTAATGAACAATGCGCGGCGCTGAATTCGCCGAATTACGTGCCTTTATGGAAGTGGTCGAGCAGGGCAACTTTTCCCGTGCGGCGATCCAACTCGGCATGGCTGCTTCGACGCTTAGCCAGACGATACGCACGCTGGAACAGCGGCTGGGGGTGAGTTTGCTGCACCGCACCACGCGCAGCGTATCCCTTACCGAGGCGGGGGAACACCTGCTTGCGCGTATACGTCCAGCTTTCGAAGGATTGCATACGGCTGTTGAATCGATCAATGATTTTCGCGATGCGCCTATGGGCATATTGCGCCTCAGCGTTTCGTCGATACCCGCACAGATGATACTTGCGCCGATGTTGAAGGATTTTCTGGCGGCATATCCGGCAATCGAGCTGGACATCCATGTCGATAATTTCAACACCGATATCGTCAAGGGGCGGTTTGACGCGGGCATACGCTACGGCAGGCTGATCGCCCAGGATATGGTCATGGTCAAGGCCAGTACTCCGTCGCGTATCATCGCCGTGGCTTCCCCGGAATATCTTGCGACACATGCCATGCCCCAAACCCCGCAGGATTTGCAAAGCCACGCCTGTATTCGATTCAGGAGCGGTAACCAGCAAATAGTGACTTGGGAGTTTGAGAAGAACAAGAAAAAAATCGAGGTTGGAGTAAGCGGGCAGCTGATCGTCAACGATGTCGACCTGATGGTCAAGGCAGCGCGCAGCGGGATCGGCATCGGTTACATGGCGGAGGCGTATATGGAGCAGGACATTGCCGAGGGCAGGCTGGTTCCGATGTTGACCGACTGGTCTCCTACATACCATAGCTGGTATTTATATTACGCCAGCCGCCCGCATCTGCCCGCCCCGCTCAAGACGTTTATTCAATTTCTGCACGACCATATGCACAAAAATTAATCCGGCCAGTCATGCCGCTGGAATTGCCGCCCTGACCCGGGATGCTGTGCCGGATCACTGGAGCGGGAAGCTTGCAAGCAGCTCTCTCCCGTGTTTGCGCCGTGCACTTATCCGGGTTTACCCAGCGTCTTGCTCGCCCAACGTCAAACATCCCATTCCCAGGGCAATATCAGGTCGCCATTGGCAGTGCGTTTGCACAGCTTGTTCTGCTCTAGGGATATGACAGTATGGTCGCCGATGGCTGCGCCGGCACTGTTCAGTTTTTCAATGTCGGACCTTTGGACCATCAGGCCGGCTGCCGTTCTTGTTGCCAGCGGGAAAAGCTTGCGCCTAACCAGTGAAAGGCCTTCCTGGTAATTCTTCTTTCCCAGCAGGGCCAACCCCTGTGCAATATCTTTGCGTACATGTTCAACAATGCCGGGCTTTGATGCGTCTATCCTGTCCAGCTCGGCCCGCGCCCGCGCAAGCCTGGCCGATTGTTTTTCGGTGAGTGATTCATTCCCGAGCGCAGTCAAGTCCCCCTCGATTTTCATAAGGGCTTCAATTTCTTTTGTCAAATTCACTCCCAT
>JAJZEQ010000261.1 GCA_021851345.1 Pseudomonadota bacterium | reverse complement strand
CCGAGGTGGGCATGGTTGATCACCAAGTCGCGTATGCCGGCACGAACCAGATTTTCGATGTGCCAGACGACCAGCGCTTTGCCGGCGACTTCGAGCAGCGGTTTGGGGGTATGGTCGGTGAGAGGGCGCATGCGTTCGCCGCGGCCGGCTGCCAGCAGCATCGCTTTCACCGACACCCCCATAAATCTATTGCGCAGTTCAATCGCTGCGTCGCGTGCTCGTTCAATCCTCGCCTACCTATGAGGTATGTCTCGTCATTCACTGCGCGGCTCCTTGCGCTTGTAGTTGCTCACTACGATTTCTGGGGGTGCCGTCAAAACGTGTAACCTTCCCTATTAATTTGTGGCTCCAGCGCGTCGAGCAGATTCAGCAGCGGCTTGAGGTCTATATAGCGCGCGCAGGCCGCGCGCAGGTAAGCCATCACCAGGGGCAGGTCTTTCAGGTAGCCGTCCTTGCCGTCGCGGTGATAAAGGCGAGCGAAGATGCCCAGCACCTTGAGATGGCGCTGCACACCCATCCATTCGTAATCGCGGTAGAACTCGGAAAAGTCGTTGTGCACCGGCAGGCCGGCCTTGCGCGCCTTCTCCCAATAGCGCACCAGCCAGTCGATGATCTCGGCCTCCTCATGGCGGATGTAGGCATCCTTGAATAGCGAGGCGAGGTCATAGGTGATCGGGCCGTACACGGCATCCTGAAAGTCGATGATGCCAGGGTTGTTTTCCCCGAGTCGCATCAGGTTGCGCGAGTGGTAGTCGCGGTGCACATACACGCGCGGCTGGGCGAGGTTGTTGGTGATGATGCGCATGAAGACGGCCTCCAGTTTGGCGGCCTGAGCTTCGCTGAGCACGACATTGAGATGCCTGCTTATGTACCACTCAGGAAACAATCGCATCTCGCGCAACAGCATGGCTTCGTCGTAGCGGGGCAGCTCGTTCTCGCGGGAGGTAAGCTGAATCCTGAGCAGCGCGTCGGTGGCGGCACCATAAAGTTCCTTTGCGGTGCCGGCGTCTCCCTCAGCCAGGGCCTGCAGGTAAGTGGTGTTGCCGAGATCCGACAGGAGCAGGAATCCCTGTTCCAGGTCTTGCGCATACACGTGCGGTACATGCGCCCCGGCGTCCCCGAACAATTTCGCGACATGCAGGAAAGGGCGGCAATCCTCGTGCTGTGGCGGGGCGTCCATCACGATCAGGGTACAGCCCGGGGACGGTGCGGTGAAACCGTCCGGTGCGGGGGTGATTCTATCCGTTGTTTTATCGGGGCTTGATTGGCGCCTGCTTCCGGAGCCGGCTGATTTCGTCAACAACGTGCCGCAGGCGACGCCGTCGGCAAATGTGGCGCGGAAGTAGCGGCGGAAGCTGGCGTCGGCGGAAGCGGGAGCAAGCGTGAATTGTTGGTCCGGGAACAGGCTTTGCAGCCACCCGGCAAGTTGTTTGTGGCGTTGCATGTTGGGTTCTCAATTGCACTTGATGTTAAACTGCCGCGAGTTTATCACCTTACTATATTGCTGCGCGTTATGCGGGTCCGTCATAAATCTCTCGCCATATTTTTACTGGGTTTCTTTGCGCATCAGGCTTGTGCCGGTGAGGATTCGCTTGGGCTGCGCATGGATCGGACACCCCTGACCGCGACGGGCATAGATCCGGGAGCGCCTGCTGTTATCGAGGCGGACAATCTGGCGGGCCAGAAGGAAGGCCAAGTCAAGGCGACAGGCAATGTGACCCTGCGCCAGGGCAGCCAGTCGGTTCGCGCAGACCAGTTGCTGTATCAGCAAAACACGCATCAAGTCGATGCGCAGGGTTCGGTTGTGCTCATACAGGAGGGCAGCATCATGAGCGGCCCGCGCCTGCAATTCAATATGGATAGCGGTGCAGGAACGATGGACCAGCCGCAATACAGCTTGAAGGATAACGGCGGGCGCGGCACGGCTGACATTGTGCGCATCCAGGATAAGCAGCACTACACTATGGATAATGCCACCTACACCACCTGTCCCGCGGGGGACCAGGACTGGTATCTGGATGTGGGCACGCTGGCAATCAACCGCGAAACGCAGATTGGCACAGCCCACAGCGCAGTCCTCGATTTTAAGGGCGTGCCGATTTTGTATTCGCCGTGGATGAACTTTGCGCTTAACAACCAGCGCAAGTCCGGCTTTCTGTCGCCGATATACGGGACTACGGTAACGGGCGGTCCCGAATTGACCGTGCCGTATTACTTGAATATCGCGCCGAATCTTGATGCGACGATTGCCCCCCGCTATCTGGCCAAGCGCGGCTTGATGCTCAACGATGAATTCCGCTATATGGGGGTTGGGTATAGCGGCATGCTGAATGCAGATGTGCTGCCGAATGATGCCATTACCCACACCAGCCGATCCCGCTTTGCCTGGCAGGATAACCAGACATTAGGAAAAGATCTGAGCGGCTACGTAAATTACACTCATGTCAGCGACAGTGCATATTTCATCGATCTGGGCAATACGATAGCTGACACATCGCAGGTAGACCTGCTGCAGGAGGTTGGACTTAACTATAACCCGGGCGACTGGACTTCCATGCTGCGCGTACAACACTATCAGACCCTGCAAAATCTCTACGCGCCCATCATTCAACCCTATACACTTTCGCCGCAATTGACTATTGGTACCGAACAAATTCATTCCGGTGCGGACGTTGCTCTGGCCAGCGAGTTTGTCGATTTCACTCATCCGACTGCGGTGAACGGATCGCGACTGGTGCTCAATCCCAGCGTCAGTTATCCGTTGATCAACAATTCACCGTTTTATCTCACGCCAAAAGCATCTTTGAGCGCCACATATTATGCGTTGGGTGCCAACAACGTCGGAAATTTACCGAATGCCGCGCGCGTGTTGCCGCTTTTTAGTCTGGATAGCGGTGTTGCTTTTGACCGCCAAACGAACATGTTCGGCGGGGATTATCAGCAAACGCTGGAGCCGCGCGCCTATTATGTATATGTGCCGTACCGGGACCAATCGATGTTGCCCAATTTTGATTCGGATCTGGCCGACTTCAATTTCACCCAGATATTCACTGAAAACCGGTTTTCCGGCAGTGACCGTATCGGCGATGCCAATCAAATCACCCTGGCGACCACGTCCCGTTTGGTGGAGCAGAACACCGGCATGGAAAGGTTAAAATTGATGCTGGGTGAGCGCATCAGTTTTATAACGCCGCGTGTAACGCTGCCTGCGCTGCCAGCCACAACCCTTGCCACCGCCACTGGAACCACTGTTACCAATACCACCACCAATGTCACCACCACAACCACACCCTCTTATATTCCGGCCACAACGATAGGCAGATCCGATATTTTGCTGGCGGCTTCCGGACAGGTGTCGAGGGCGGCATCGGTGGACAGCGAGTTGCAGTACGATCCGACCCAATCACAGGCGCAACTTTACAATGTAGCGACACATTACAATCCCGAAGCGGGGAAGGTGCTCAACCTGGGTTATCGCTTTGACCGAAATACGGTGCGCCAGGTCGATTTCTCTACACAATGGCCGGTATTCAACCGCTGGCATATGCTGGGACGCTGGAACTATTCGATACAGGATCGCCAGATTTTGAATGCGATTGCGGGGCTTGAGTATACCCAGTCCTGTTGGACGCTGCGTATCGTTGCGCAGCGTTTTGCAATCGCCACATTGCAAACCAATACCACTTTTTTTGTGCAGCTTGATTTGAGCGATGTGATCAAGGTCGGCTCAGATCCCATGGATGTGCTAAAACAGGGCATTACCGGTTATACCAATTTAAACAATCAGCCCGTCAACAAACCTGCCCAGGGTATTCAGTGATTATGGAAAGAAGAAAAATGCGAATTATGACCCTCATGCTGTGCTGTGCATTTTCCCTGTTGCAAACCGCTTATGGTGCCGGTATGCAACCCGGCCAGGATATTCCATCGCCAAAGAACGTGTCACCGGCCGTCGAGCCTCCAAAAATTGACCCGCAACAACAAGTCGGGGTGATCGATTCGGTGGTTGTGGTGGTCAATGATGATGTGATCACCCGCAACGAACTGGATGAGCGGATTCGCGAAGTGGTGCGGCAGTTACAAAAGCAGAATACACCATTGCCCCCTGCCGACGTGCTGGAAAAGCAGATCCTCGAGCGCATGGTCATGGATATGTTGCAGGCGCAGTACGCCAGGGAAACCGGCGTGCGTGTGGACGATGCGCAGTTGAACCAGGCGATGACGCGTATCGCACAGCAAAACAAATTCCCGTCATTGGCAGCCTTCCGCGCCAAGCTGGAATCCAACGGCGTTGATTTTGACAAGTTCCGCGAGGAAATTCGCGGCGAGATTATTTCGACGCGGCTACGCGAACGGGAAATTGAAAGCAAGCTCGTTATCAGCGATGGTGAGGTTGATAATTACCTCGCCAACAAAGCCAGGATGGGTAATTCCGGGGAAGAGTTCCACCTCGCCCACATACTGGTGGTGATCCCGGAACAGGCCAGCGCGGCAAATATCCAGGCGGCCCACGAGCGTGCGGAAAATGCGCTGAGCCAGTTGAAGGGAGGCGCGGATTTTGCCCAGGTGGCAGCGGGCAGTTCGGATGCCAAGGACGCTTTAAAGGGCGGTGATCTGGGCTGGCTGCCCGGCGATCGGATTCCACCGTTATTTTCGAATGAGTTGCAGAACCTTAAAGTTGGCCAAATTACTGATGTGTTGCGCAGCCCGAGCGGTTTTCATATCCTCAAGCTGATAGACAAGCGCAGCGCCAATGCCCCGGTTCTGATCACCCAGACTCATGCAAGGCATATCTTGATCAAGACCAGTGAGATCGTGCCGGAGGCCGAGGCCAAGATCCAGATCCTGGAAATCATGCAGCGTATCGAATCGGGCGCTGATTTTGCCACACAGGCCAAAAGATATTCGCAGGACGGCAGCGCGCAGGAAGGCGGCGATTTGGGCTGGCTGTCCCCCGGCCAGACTGTGACGGGGTTTGAAGACGAGATGAACAAGCTGCAACCCGGGCAAATGGGGGTCGTTCAAACCCAATTCGGCTGGCACCTGATCCAGGTGCTGGGGCGTCGCGACGCCGATGTCAGTGTCGAGCAGAAGCGCCAGCAGGCGCGTATCGCAATAGGCACGTTCAAGTCGGATGACCAGTTTCAGGACTGGCTGCGCCAATTGCGCGACCGGGCTTTCATTGAATACCATCTTGGCGCCAACAAGTAACCGGTGAGCATCGCTGTGCATTTCGCCCCACTGGCAATTACTTCCGGCGAGCCTGCGGGTATCGGCCCCGATCTGTGTGTGCAGCTTGCCGGCACGTCATTCAGTATCCCGTTCGTCGTCATAGCCGACAAGCAATTGCTGCAACAACGAGCCGCGCAACTCGGCATCGCCGTTGAAATAACAGATTTTGTCGCAGGGCAGAAAATTGTCCGGCAACCTGGCACCATGCCGGTTGTCGATGTGCCGCTGGCAGCGGAATGTTATCCCGGTGTGCTGAACGCGGCCAACAGCGGATATGTGCTGGCAACATTGAGGCGCGCTTTGCAAGGCTGTCTGGGGGGCGAATTTTCGGGCATGGTTACGGCTCCGGTACACAAGGGCATTATCAATGACGCGGGCATTCCATTTACCGGGCATACCGAATTTCTTGCCGGGCAAACCGGCGCGAGCCAGGTGGTGATGATGCTGGTCGGCGGCGGGATGCGCGTGGCACTGGCCACTACTCATTTGGCTTTGAGGGACGTATCCGCCGCGATTACAGCACCCTTGCTGGAAAACGTGTTGCGCATTCTCCAGCGGGACCTGCAGGGCCGCTTCGGCATCCCGAATCCGAAAATTCTCGTTGCCGGTTTAAATCCTCATGCGGGCGAGGGCGGTTATCTGGGGCGTGAAGAGATCGAAGTGATGATACCTGTCCTCGACAAGTTGCGGTCGGAAGGCATGAATATCAGCGAACCGCTGCCTGCCGATACCCTGTTTACGCCGCAAAAACTGGCGCAGTGCGACTGCGTATTGACCATGTATCATGACCAGGGGCTGCCGGTGTTGAAGCACGCCAGTTTTGGCCAGGGTGTGAACGTAACGCTCGGTCTGCCCATCATCCGCACATCGGTGGATCACGGCACGGCCCTGGATCTGGCGGGTACCGGCAGGGCCGACAGCGGCAGCCTGATCGAGGCGGTCAGGCTGGCGGCACAAATGGCGGAATGCGAACCGGCGCAGAATGGTGCCCTGCCAAACACATGAGCGCGCATAAAGCCAAGAAAAAGTTCGGCCAGAATTTCCTGGTTGATGAGCGGATCATTGCAGACATCATCAACGCGATCCACCCGGAGCCGGAAGATAATATGGTCGAGATCGGGCCCGGGCTGGGAGCGCTGACGCGCCCGTTGCTGAAGAGGCTGAATCATCTGCATGTGGTGGAGATAGACCGCGACATCATCGCGCGCCTGGAAAACGACTACCCACAGAACAAGGAAAATTCGAAACTGATTATCCATGCCGGAGATGCGCTGGAGTTTGATTTTGCCCGCCTTGGGACACCGCTGCGCATCGTCGGCAACCTGCCTTACAACATCTCCTCGCCGTTGTTGTTCCACTTTGCAACTTATGCCGACCGCATTACCGACATGCATTTCATGCTGCAGAACGAAGTGGTGGAACGCATGGTGGCCGCGCCTTCCACGCCGGAATACGGGCGCTTGTCGGTGATGCTGCAATACCGCTTTCACATGGAAAAACTGCTCGACGTGCCGCCGGAATCTTTCCGACCCGCGCCCAAGGTTGATTCCGCCATCGTGCGCATGGTTCCGCTGCCCGCAAGCGAAATCGCGGTGCGCAACGAAAAGCTGTTTGCTGCGATTGTCAGAACTGCATTTGGGCAACGCCGCAAGACATTGCGCAATACGCTGAGGAGTTATCTGGAAGAGACGGATTTTGAAATGCTGGGGATCAATCCTCAATTTCGCGCCGAAAATCTGAGTGTGGCGGATTTTGCGAAAGTGGCGAATTATCTGGATGAGAAGGCATAGAGCAAGTCCGCCGGGGGTGGTCCGGCATCCTGTGTTTACGAACTAAGCCTCAGCCCGTTTTCTTCTGGATCAATTCGATTTTGTACCCATCCGGGTCTTCGACAAAAGCGATCACTGTGCTGCCGTGCATCATCTTGCCGGCCTCGCGTACTACCTTGCCGCCGCGTTGCTTGATGTTTTCACAGGCGGCATAAGCGTCTTCCACTTCGATCGCGGTGTGTCCGTAGGCATTGCCGAGTTCATATTTTTCCACGCCCCAGTTGTGGGTGAGTTCGATCACCGCGCCGCGATCCTCGTCGGTGTAACCCACAAATGCCAGGGTAAATTTCCCGTCCGGATAGTCGTTGCGGCGCAGCAACTTCATGCCGAGCACGCCGGTATAAAAGGAAAGCGATTTTTCGAGATCGGCTACGCGCAGCATGGTGTGAAGAATTCGCATCGGAGTCCTTTCATGTTGAAGTATGACTTTCTGTTCGGTGGCCCTGCTACATAGGGTAAAATGCAAACCTGTAATGCATTTTACCATTGGCCTACAACATGACCGAACCATTTCCGCTAGTAATGAGTTTTGCCGCCACCGATCCCAGCGGGGGAGCCGGTTTGCAGGCGGACCTGTTGACCATTTCCAGCATGGGCTGCCATCCGCTGTCGGTTGTAACGGCCATCACCGTGCAGGACACCAGCGGGGTCGACGATGTGTTGCCGATAGATCCGGAATGGGTCGCGGATCAGGCGCGGGCCATGCTGGAAGACGTGCCGGTGGCTGCGTTCAAGATCGGTTTGCTGGGCAGTGTGGAAAACATTGCCGCGATTGCCGAGGTGTTATCGGATTATCCCGATATTCCCCTGGTGCTGGATCCGGTATTGGCTTCAGGACGCGGCGACGAACTGGCGAATGACGACATGCTGGACGCAATGCGCGAATTGCTGATTCCGCAGACTACCATTCTCACGCCGAACAGCATCGAGGCGCGCAGGCTGGCGCTGAACGAAGAC
>JAJZEQ010000257.1 GCA_021851345.1 Pseudomonadota bacterium | reverse complement strand
GTGCCGCAGCGCTTCCGCAAGGAGATCGGCGTGATGACCGGCCTGGTCGGCATGGCGGGTGGGGTGGGTGGTTTCTATCTCGCCTCCAGCCTGGGTTACGCAAAGCAACTGACCGGCAACTACCAGATCGGTTTCCTGATCTTTGCCGGACTGGCGATACTCGCGCTGCTCGGCCTGCTGGGTGTCAAAACCCGCTGGCGCACCACTTGGGGCTCATCCGCGCTGACCATGGCGAGGGTATGAATCCACGCAGTGAATTAGACTGAGCACATGTCACTCAAGATCACCCTCGGCCAAGCCAGCGAAACCGGACAGCGCGACCGCAACGAAGATTTCTTCGGCGTGACCACACCGACCGGCGAGCAGCTCGCCACCAAGGGCGTGCTGCTCGCGGTGGCGGACGGCGTCGGCGGCAATGCCGGCGGGCGCGAGGCGGCGGAGATGACCGTGCGCGGCGTGCTCTCCGATTACTATGCGACGCCGGAAACGCTCGGTGTCGCCGCCGCGCTCGACAAGGTGCTGACCGCGCTCAACCGCTGGGTGATCTCGCAGGCGAGCAGCCATCATGCGATGTCCGGCATGGCCACCACGCTGTCGCTGCTGGTGCTGCGCGGCAGGCATTACACGCTGGCGCATATCGGCGACACGCGCATCTACCGCCTGCGCAATGGCGAGATGAAACAGCTTACCACCGATCACGTGTGGGACAGGCCGGACATGCGCCACGTGCTCAAGCGCGCGATCGGCCTCGACCAGCAACTGCTGGTGGATTATGCCGAGGGCGAGCTGCAGGCCGGCGATGTGTTCGCGCTGATGAGCGACGGCGTATGGGAACGCCTCGGGCAAAAACAGATACACGAGACCATCCTGCTCTATCAAATCCCGCAGCTGGCCGCGGACAACCTGGTCAAGCGCGCACTGGCCGAAGGCAGCCAGGACAACGCCACCGCGCTGGTGGTGCGCATCGAGCAGCCCGGCGAAGAAAATCTCGCCGACCTGCTTGAAGAAGCCAGGCGCCTGGGCTTGCCGCCGCGCCTCAAGGCTGGAGAACAATTGGATGATTTCGAAGTGATCGAGCTGCTGTACGAATCGCGCGCCAGCCTGATCTATCGCGTGAAGAATCTGCTCAACGGCCAGGTGTGCGTACTCAAGACCCTGCAACCGCTGCTCGTCAACGACATCGAAAGCTACAACGGGATGCTCAATGAAGAGTGGCTCGGCAAGCGCGTGGTCGCGCATTATTTTCCGCAGGTGCTGCCCGTCCCGGCTGAGCGGCGCAGCTGTTTGTATTACGTGATGAGCTGGCATCCCGGTGCCACGCTGCAGCAGAAGCTCGACAGCGGCCAGCACTTCAGCGCCGCCGATGTCGGCAACATCGGCCTGCGCCTGGCAAAAGGCCTGGGCGCATTGCACCGCCTGAACATCGTGCATCGCGATATCAAGCCCGCCAACCTGCACCAGGGTGACGACGGCAAGCTGCGCATCCTCGATCTCGGCGTCGCCACCAGCGCGGTGACCGGCGCGCAGACCACCGGCAATCCCGGCACGCCCAGCTTCATGGCGCCGGAATTGTTTGCCGGTGTAGCCGCCAACACCAGGAGCGACCTCTACGCCGCGGGTGTCACGCTCTATCACCTGCTGACGCGGCGCTATCCCTATGGTGAAGTGGAACCGTTCCAGCGTCCGCGTTTCGGCGACCCGGTGCCGCCGACGCGCTATCGTCCCGACATACCGCAGTGGCTGGAGAACATTGTGCTCAAGGCTGTCGCGCACGACCCCGCGCAGCGCTTCGAGACCGCCGAGGAGATGCTGCACGAGCTGGAAGTCGGCGAACGCAGGCCCATCCTGCCGCCGCCGCCCACGCCGCTGCTGGGGCGCGACCCGCTGCTGGTGTGGCGATGGATCGCGATCGTTTCCATCCTCGTCAACCTGGCGTTGCTGTTCAGGCTGCTGCTTCGATAACCGCGCCGCAATCACATCGACAAATCCATCATCGGAAGAATCACACAGGAGCATATCGAAATGACACAACCCGAAAAATATCCTGCTTCAGCTAATCTCAATAGCGGCAGCGATGCGCCCGAACTCAAAGAGATCAAGGTCGGCTTCATCCCGCTGACCGATTGCGCATCGGTGGTGATCGCCTCGCTGATGAAGTTCGACGAGAAATACGGCATCAGGATCATTCCCTGCAAGCAGCCCTCATGGGCGGCCGTGCGCGACAAGGTCGTCAGCGGCGAATTGCATGCCGCGCAGGCGCTGTATGGCCTGGTGTACGGCGTGCATCTGGGCATCGGCGGGCTGCAGAAAGACATGGCCGTGCTGATGACCATCAACAACAACGGCCAGGGCATCTCGCTCGCGCGCCACCTCAAGGACAAGGGCGTCACCGACGGCGCGTCGCTGGCCAAGCTGATCAAATCGCGCGACAGGGACTACACCTTCGCGCACACCTTCCCGACCGGCACCCATGCGATGTGGCTGTATTACTGGCTGGCCAGTTACGGCATCGACCCGATCGCCGACATCAAGACCATCACCGTGCCACCCGCGCAGATGGTGATGAATGCGCGGCTAGGCAGCATGGATGGCTTCTGCGTGGGCGAGCCGTGGAATGCGCGCGGCATCTACGACAAGGTCAGCTTCTCGGTGGCCTCGTCGCAGGATATCTGGCCCGGCCATCCCGAAAAAGTACTGGGCGCCACCGCCGAATTCGTGGCACAAAATCCCAACACCGCGCGCGCACTGGTGATGGCGATGCTCGATGCGGCAAAGTTCATTGACGCACAGGCCAACCGCGCCAAAGTCGCGGAACTCATCGCCAGCCCGGATTACGTCGATGCCCCCGTCGAAGTCATCGCCGGGCGATTCATGGGCAACTATGAAGACGGCCTGGGCAAGACCTGGCATGACCAGAACCACATGAAGTTCTTCAACGACGGCAACGTGCCCTTCCCCTGGCTCTCGGACGGCATGTGGTTCCTCACCCAGTTCAAGCGCTGGGGGCTGCTCAAGCAAGACCCGGACTATCTCGCCGTCGCCAAACAGATCAACCAAGTCGAGCTGTACCGGCAGGCCGCAGCGCAACTCAACGTGGCCGTACCCGCTGATGCAATGCGCAGTTCCACATTGATGGATGGTACGGTGTGGGATGGCAAAGAAGCTAAGGAATATGCAGCCAGATTCGAGGTGTATGCATGACCCAAAATCTTGCTGCGCACCTGTGTAATTTACTCAATTCGCAATCAAACGGCTTGCCATTTCGTAGCTTATAAGCTACATTATTTCCATGATCGAAGTCTTCCGATACCAGACCGAAGAGGGTGATGAGCCTTTGACCGACTGGTTGCACTCGCTGCGAGACAAGCAGGCGCAGGCCAAGATTCGTGTTCGCATCAAACGCCTGGAGGCAGGCAATTTTGGTGACTGCGACCCGGTAGGCGAGGGAGTGCAGGAATTAAGGGAACACCTTGGCGCCGGTTATCGAGTGTACTTTGGTCGTCATGGCCAGACGGTTGTAATCCTGTTGTGCGGCGGCTCAAAAAAATCTCAAGCGACAGACATCAAGACCGCCAGGGAATATTGGCAAGATTGGAAAAGGAGACAAACATGAACAAGAAAATAAAAGCAGCGGTATCTCACCATGAACGCGAAGTGGCCGAACTGCGCGCGGATCGTGAGCTGGCCGTCGAATATCTCAAAGCTGCCATGGAATCGCTCGACGACCCGGATGATCGTGCGGCAGGACTACTTGCACTGCGCACCATTGCCGAAGCGTATGGCGGCCTTGGAGCTGTTGCGGCAGAAGCCGGGATCAGCCGGGAATCGCTGTATCGCACACTCTCTGCCAAGGGCAACCCGACACTGAAAACGCTGCTCGCCGTATTGAAAGCAGTAGGAATGAAACTCTCGGTAGAGCCGGACCAGCACGCTACGGCATAAGCTGGAAAAGTATTTCGAAGCTGACCCTTTTCATTCGCACCCGCAAGTTGCGCAGGGTACTCGGATAAGAACCGGTTTTTCGGTGGCATTGTCCCAGGACGCATGGCCTGCGCCGATATTCTGGCACTTGCCAAAACTTATAAATTACTTATACTGGCGGCATGAACGCTATCGAATGGTCAGCCAAGGCAGTGCGGCAACTGCGCAAGATTGCGGACAAGCGCAAGCGGCAAGACATTTACGCCGAAGCGCAGCAACTCGCAAACTGGCCGGATTGTCCGGGTGACATCAAACGCCTGCAAGGCCGAGACGATTACCGGCTGCGCATCGGCGACCACCGGGTGATATTTGTAATTGACCAGAGCGGCACACCCATCATCGTCACCATCACGCATGTGGAGAAACGAAATGAACGCACCTATTAACATCCAGATTCTGAAAGACGCGAAAGGCAAGCCCGCCTTCGCCGTTATTCCATACTCGGAATACCTGAGCCTGTCCAAACAGCGCGCCGAAACGATTCCCAACGCGGTGGTCAACAAAGTCATCAACAAGGACATGACGCCGATCCGCGCCTGGCGCGAATACCTCGGCCTCACCCAGACCGAAGTCGCGCGCCGCCTCGGCATTTCGCAAAGCGCCTACGCCCAGCAAGAAGCCAAGGAACCGGTCAGAAAATCCACCCGAGAAAAAATCGCCAAGGCATTGGGGGTTGCGCCGGAACAACTGGCGGTTTGAGGTTGGTTGGTGTTGGCAGCCAGGAATTATTGCGAACCTGCCCCCTTTAATTGACCAACACGCTGCCGCATAAGCTGGAAAAGTATTTCGACCCTTTTCATTCGTGGAAAATAGCAGCAGAGGCGATGGAAGACCCAGGGAAGAAAAAGCAAAACGTGATGTTGCGCCGTGCATGGCAGACTTGCCACAAGACCATTAAAAGACTATATTCGGTCTTAATTTAACGCTGATTAAAACGTCATTCCCGCGAAGGCGGGAATCCAGCTTATTGAATTGACTGGGTTCCCGCCTTCGCGGGAACGACAAATCAGACTTGTTCAGCGCTTCCCAAATTATTTCAAGGAGCCAAGCATGCGTCCAGCGAACATCAAACCCATCAGCTATCTCAAGGCCAATGCTGCCGAGGTACTCCAGAACCTTTCCGAAAACCGCGAACCCTTTCTGATCACCCAAAACGGGGAAGCCAGAGCGGTCATGCAAGATATCGCCACCTATGAGAACACACAGGAAACATTGGCTCTCCTGAAGATACTGGCACTGGGTAATCAGGAAATCTCGGAAGGCAAGATCACTCCCATCACAAACGTTGCTCGCCGCCTGCGCTCCAAGAAGGTCACCGCAAAGTGATGCCTGCAAAGTGATATTGGCAAAATGAGCTACAAGGTATTGCTCACGCATGGCGCTGAGCGCGATCTGGAAGCGATCTATGATTACATCGCCGAAAACGACACACAGGCCAACGCAAATTACGTACTGGACAAACTGATGGAAGTGGCCGGGTCATTGGCGGCTTTCCCCGAGCGCGGCTCCTATCCCAAAGAACTGCTCGCCCTCGGCATGCGCGAATATCGTCAAGCGCATTTCAAACCCTACCGGCTCATCTATCGGGTCAGTGGCAAACAAGTGATCATCTACATCATTGCAGATGGGCGGCGCGACATGCAGACGCTACTGACGCGCAGAATGCTTGGTGTATAGCATTTGAAAAATGCGCCGGAACAACTGGTGGTTTGAGGTTGGTTGGTGTGGGCAGCCAGAAATTATTGCGAACCTGGCCCCATTAATTTTTACAGAAAGATAGCTAGCGGATGGACTTCGATGAATATGTACGTGAAGGACGGGCTACATACGCCGCTCTCGCAACGACGGTTGCCTCGATCCTGACAGCCGCTATCGGTGCTGAGGTAAATTATCGGCTCCAGCAAGTGAAAGAGCGTGCGAAGCAACCCGCTTCGTTGCGGAGGAAGCTTGAGCAGCGCCATATAGAAGCAACTACAACACTAGAGAACGACATCAAAGATCTCGCTGGCTGCCGCGTCATCTTCTATACCGATAGAGACGTTACGCGTTTCATTAACTCAGGCATCATCGACCAAAATTTCGAGGTGATCGAGGTTAAGCTTCATCATCCCGGACACGATGTCGAAGATGCGACCGAACTCTATATTTCTAACCATTATCTCATCAGCCTTCGGTTAGAGCGGATTGCTTTGCCCGAATACGCACACTTCGCCGGCTTGCGGTGTGAGATCCAGATACAGACCATACTTAATCATGCTTGGGCTGAAATGGCGCATGACACTATCTACAAAGCGCCAGAGCTCGGTAACTTCGGCGGCAAAGAGTTCGACGGTATCAAGAGCCGGATGAAGAAAGTTGCGCGCAAATATCTTCTGCCTGCGGGCTATGAGTTTCAGAAGATTGCTAGCGACTACCAAAGACTCATCGAAGGCAAAGCACTGTTTGATGGCGATGCCCTCGAAGCGATTGTTGATGCGGCGGACAATAACATTTGCGCTGAAGCACTCGAAACGTTCGCGGAGAATGTCCTTCCGTTCTATGATGATCTGCAAACGATCTATCCTGAGATAGTCGCTCGACTAGTCTCGGCGGCTGATCGCGCTCGAGCAATACCTCCAGTCGCGATCGAGACGCCCTATGGCGCGCTTCCGGCAAAGACCTACGGCGACATTATTAAGGCGATTGCCGATATTCTCACACGCTATCGCTATCTCAACGTCGAGGCCACGTTCGAGGCGCTCTGCACGCTCTTTGGCTGGGCAGGTAGCGAGGATGAGCAGAAGCCGCTGTTTGAACTTGGCAAGGCGCTTGCAAAGCACCACTTGGCAGTCTGGCGCCATTTCGGCCCATCCGTCCAAGCGCTTTTGGTCGGTCGTATTGATGCGTTCGGAGATGACGAGCGCCGTGGTTTGCAACCGCTACTGACATCGATGCTCGGCGAGATTCTGGGGGCGGAGGTCAGTGGTACGACAAATAGTTCCACCGCAGTGACGATCTTTCGCGGGGCTGTAGTTGCGTCCGACACGCTTCGCGACGTTCGGACAAAAGCAATTGATTTACTGAAGCTTCAATATGCGTTAGCCGAGAGTGATGCAGAGCGCCGTGCCGTCCTGATAGCGCTTCAAGCCGCGACACGCATCCCTTTTAGCGGCGGGTATAGCAACGCGCTCGCGCGACAGGTGATGGATGATACGCACAACATCATGGAGTTTCTGACCGAGATTGCGCCATCGCTTAACTTTGATCTGCTACAGACAACCGAGAATCAAGTCCATCGCAGCTACTGGATCTATACACAGTTGCCCGAATCGATGCGCGGTGATCCCGATTTGGTCACAGCAAGCAAGCAGGTGGTAGCTGCTGCGCTCGCGTTTCGCGATGTCGCTAACTCCAATCACGACTTCGTAATCTACAAGACGTTGGTTGGATTCAATTCTATTTTTCCTCCCGCTTGGGAGGAAAAGGAGTTCCACTATCAACAGGTAGAAGCCTATAGAGCCGAGCAGGTCGATATGCTAGTTGCCTCGGTCGTGGAGGCTAACGCGAATGATTGGTTCGATAGGATTAGTCGCTATGCGAGGACCGAGTCCAATGATGCTGCCACGTTTCCAGTATTCGGAAAGTTTCTCGAACGACTGGCGGAGGCGCAACCGGCGATTGTCTTCAGCTACATTGATCGGCTCGAAGAGCCGCTCGTAAACTTCTTGCCCGGAATGCTCGCCGGGCTGATGCGGAGCGAGGAATGTGCGAAAGCGCTCGCGCTGATCGAAGCGTGGATTCATGCAGGTAATCATATCGGCCATATCGCTTGGTATCTCCGGTTCGCAGATCCATTCGACGAAACCCTGCTTAGCCGTGCCCTCAACAGCGCGATCCAGCTTAGCGACGGGCATGCGGTGCGCAATGTACTGATCGCGGCTGTCAGCCAGTTTGACCTTCCCCCGAAAAATCGTCTTCCAAGGGTGACGTAAAATTACGAACCCACAGGAAAGGAAGACGATGAAGATACCGAAGCAGGAATATACACCCGAGTTTCG
>JAJZEQ010000068.1 GCA_021851345.1 Pseudomonadota bacterium | reverse complement strand
GCCAGACCGTCGCCGCGCAGCGCGATCATCGAGCCCGGCGGGCGCGGGCTGGAACCGAAGGTTTCCATCACCGTCACCAGCCACAGCGGCAGGTCCGAAGCTTGCCACTCGCGCAGTGTTTTCAGCACAGAAAGATCGACGCTATCCATACATGCCTCCCTAGTACCGGCGGATATTTTCCCAAATTTTCGGGATGGACTCCACCGGCGGTTAATGCGAAATCGTATTGTCCACAAAGGGCGGTATCGTACGCCATCTGGCGGCAAAATCTACCGCGACAAGATGTCTTTTTCAAAGCAACCCGATATTAATTTGCCTGTAATTTGCCATGAATCAGCGCGGTCGCAACCATACGTGCGCTATCGCACAGAGCATCTCGCTTGGCAGGACGATAATTCTAAAATGGCGGGTGGATTGCACACACGATCCAAAAGACTCAAGGAGAATCATCATGACCCGGACGAGAAAGTGGCTAGTCGGGATTGCCGTGTGCCTGTTGTTGCTTGTTACGGCAGTTAGCCTGTTCGACTGGAATCTCGCCCGGCCGTATATCGCGCGCCAAGTAACCGGCGCGACAGGCCGAAGCTTTGCGATCAACGGCGACCTGGAAGTGCATGTTTCGCTGCGGCCCCACATCATCGCCAACGACATCGTGATGGGCAACGCGGCGTGGAGCAAGAATCCGGTCATGACGCAGATCAAGCGGGCTGATTTCAAGATCGACCTTTTTGAACTCCTGATTGGCCGCTTGGCGTTTCCTGAAATCTCGTTGTCCGACATTCATCTGGTGCTTGAGGTAAACAAGGACGGCACGCCGAACTGGGTTTTCGGTAAGCAGGACAAGCAAAGTAAATTGCCCTCGATAGGTGCGCTCGCGATAGATCACGGCAGCGTCGAGTTCCGCGATCCGACGACCAATACCGACCTGGCTCTCGAACTCCATACACTGGCCGCCAACAAGGACAATCCTGAATTCATGGTCGAAGTGACTGGGACAGGCCAGTTCAAAGGCATGCAGACGAGGCTTCAGGCGCGCGGCGGAGCGCTGCTTACACTTTCCAATTCCGTCCGGCCATACCCGATCAAGGCGACCGCGGCACTGGGAACCACCCAGGCCAGCATCGATGGGACACTGATCGACCCCCTGCACTTCAATAAAGAAGAAGTGAATTTCCAGCTCGAAGGCAGCGATCTGGCACTGCTGTATCCGATCGCGGGCGTGCCGTTACCGCCGACTCCCGCGTACAAACTGGCTGGATACCTGAGCCACAGCGGCGATATCTGGACATTCAAGCGCTTCAAGGGGAAAGTGGGTAACAGCGACCTGAGCGGGGATTTCTCGGTGGATCGCGGCAGGACTCCCCAGTTGATCACCGCCGACGTGGAATCGCAGATCCTGGATCTGAAAGACCTGGCCGGCATCATAGGCGCAAACAGCGGCACCAAGACCAGTGGAAAGGTGCTGCCGACCGAGCCTTTCAATCTCGACAAGCTGCGCGCTGCGGATGCCGATGTCCGCTTCAAGGGCGCGAAGATCGTTACCGGGAAGTTGCCAATCCAAAAAATGGACGCGCATCTCACTGTAAAGGACGGCACGCTAAAACTTGCGCCGCTGAACTTCGAGGTCGCCGGCGGCGAAATGGTCACCGAGATCACAATGGACGGGCACAAGTCGCACATGGCCACTCACGCCGACATCACGGCCAAAGGCCTGAACCTCGACCAGTTGTTCCCGGGTTCGAAACTGAATAAATCCAGCGCGGGCACCATGGGTGGACGCGCAAAGCTCGATGCGGGCGGTGATTCGATCTCGCAAATGATGGGATCGGCGAACGGCGAGGCGGCGCTGATCATGGATGGCGGCACCATCAGCGAACTGCTGCTCAGGTTGTCCAACCTCGACATCGCCAATTCTTTCCTGTTGCTGCTGGGTGGCGACAAGCAAATCCCGATACGCTGCATGGTCGCGAACTTCAAGGCAGTAGCGGGAGATTTTACGGTCCAGGATCTGGTGCTCGATACATCCAAGGTAAATATCACCGGCGAGGGCCATGTGAATTTTGCCGATGAATCGCTACACCTGAAACTGGTATCGAAGGGCACGAGCCTGGCGGCGCTGCGCGGCCCGATCATTATCACCGGCTCGTTCATGAAACCGTCGGTGAATCCCGACATGGACAAGGTTGTGGCACGCGGCGGCCTCGCGGTTGGCCTGGGCGTGCTGACCGCAGGCGTCGGCGCGCTGTTACCGCTGCTCGAGTTCAACAAGAAAAAAGACAGCAAATGCACGGCGTTGCTGATTCATGCCAAGTCGGATGCGGGCATCAAACAGAGCGATATCGCGCCGCACTGAGCGCCATTCCCGGCGCAGACCCTATGTTGCCTGACAGGTTAGGCGGCCGACGCGTGGAGAAAATCCAGAATCACCCGCTCGTCACGCCGCAGCGCGGCATGCGACATCTCATGATTGGCGTTGTGCGTTTCCGGCACATCGGAATGTGGCGCCGTGTGGCCCAGGTGATATGCACTCAGCACTGCGGGATGCACGTAATACTTGCGGCACACGGCGCGCGTGTTGCCCAGCCTTTCCGCCGCCGCGTCCAGCGCCCGCAGGATGTTGCCATCCACCTCGCTGCGGCTGGTCGCGGGACCCATCGTGCGCAATGCCACTGCGGCCACCACGGTGCCACCCCAGGTGCGAAAATCCTTGGCCGTGATATTGCGGCCGCTGACTTTGCGCAGATATTCATTCACGTCCTCCGACAAGATCGGCTTGTGCTTGCCGAACGCATCGAGACACTGGAATATCTCCTGCCCGTGCAATTCCTGACAACGCTGCACGATACGGGCGAGCCGCAAGTCGTCGACAGCCAGGACACGCTCGACCCCGCTCTTGCCGCGGAAGCTGAAGCTCAACAACGTCCCACTCACCTGCACATGCCGCCTGCGCAACGTCGTCAACCCGTAGGAGTGGTTCGCGCGCGCATACTCGTCGTTGCCGACGCGGATCAGCGTCTTGTCCAGCAGCCACACCACTGAAGCGAGCAGTTGGCGCCGCGACTGTTTGCTGGCGCGCAAATCGCGTTCCACGCGCTCGCGCAGCATCGGCAGTATCTCGCTGAACGCGAACATGTGGCGAAACTTGGTTTGATCGCGGGCCGCGCGGTACGAAGGATGATAGTGATACTGCTTGCGGCCGCGCGCATCTCGCGCCGTTGCCAGGATATGTCCTTCCGGATCCGGGCAGATCCAGACATCGATCCACGCCGGCGGAATCGCCAGCGAGTTGAGCCGCTTGCGCATGGCCGGGTCGGTGATGCGCGTGCCTTCCGCATCGCTGTAGCTCCAACCCCTGCCCGAACGGCGACGGCTGATGCCTGCCACATCATCGGTAACATATTGCAGTCCGGCGCGGGTCGCCGTCCTGCAATATTCGCTGTGCTTTGCTGAACTCATGCTGTTGCTCCTAATTGTTCAATCGGCATGTGATTTGCACTGCATGATCAGCGATACCGGCGCGCTTTGATGGAATCATTGTCCGCGGCTTTCACCGGACGAACTGTGCGGCAACGCACTTGGCAATTTTATTTGCGGCGGACTCAGCCGGCTTTTCTGCGTTTCGACGGCGGCTTCTTTGGAGTTGTGATTATCTCGATGCGTTCGTATTCAGCGATCACCTGCGCACCCAGCAGCAGCAGCGTGGCGGCCACCTCCATGCTGAGCAGCATAATGATGGCCGTGGTGAGTGAGCCGTACACCACGCTCACCTGCGACAACGTGCTCAAATACCAGCCCAGTGCATGGCGTATCAGTTCCCACAGCAGTGCCGCCGTGGCGCCGCCGATCAGTGCGTGTTGCGCCGTCAGCCTGCCTACCGGCATGAAGTAGTAGAACGCGGAAATGAGCAATACCTCGCCGAGAACGCCGGCAGCGTAGATCAGCCAGAGCGAGAAGCCGCCCAGCGACCAGCTATGCCCCAGGATAACCAGATGCTCGCTGCCCATCGCCGACAGATCGACGATCACGAACGTGCCCACGAACAATAGCGCGCCAATGAAAAAGATATAGCCGAAGGGCAACAGCAGCATGGAAACGAGAATGTGCCACTTGCGCTTCTCGATGCGATGCAGAAAAATCACCGAGACCGCGCTCTCCAGCACATTGAATCCAAGCGAACTGAAAAACAGCATTGTGATGAACAGAACCCAGCCTATCACCTCGCCGTGATCGAGGAACGCCCTGAGCTCCGCAACCATCGCCCTGCCTACGCCCGGCACCACATATGCCAGCGCCGTATTCAGCGTCGCCAGCAGCACGTCCTGATCGATCACGTGCGACAGCGCGATCACCACCAGGATCAGCAGCGGCACGATGGAGAGCAGCGCATAGTAGGCCACCGCGCCGGCGAGCAGCATGCCCTGGTTGGCCCGGAATGCTTTCAGAACCCGGAGCGCGAAGGCGACCGGGTTTTTCAGGACATAGGTTGTTCTTGGATCAATGAGTTTCATAGATAACCGGGCAGGTCGGAAATCAGGCAACCATTGTACTTGCAGTTTGAATCCTGCAACTTTATTCAACGCAGGAAAATACGAGCCCGTGAAATGAAGTATCCGGTTTGACGATTGATCGCTGCCGGACAAGACGCCAGCAAAGCCAGTTTTTCGGGTGCTGCCCGCGATCGACTCTTTCGCGGGCCGCTTCGACAGGCTCAGGACAGGCATGGCCCGGTGGCAATTCTGCATCTGCTCCAGAAGATAGCAGATTGCCTATCTTTCAGTGCTCCCGCCCAGTTTAAGAAAGTCCGGAGGAGGTTTTCCTTCAGGGCATAGCAGCCGCACATGACAGTCGTTCAACAATAGCGCCTGCCCCCGATTTCCCCTCTACCGTTCACTAAATGCTTCCAGCTTTTCCCTGATCAGAGGGAGTGCAGCAGCAGCGGATTTCTCGCCTTCAAGTATGGCCCAGTGCTTATCGTCCAGATTAGTCTGGTCGATTTCCTTTGTGACGGGCCGTATCACTACATCGGCGTTTTTCAGCTCATAGCGGTTGATGGAACCGCTCATGATGTCAAAAGTTTGCATCAACACATGAAGCATTGATTTGGTCTGGTTGTTTTCCGGAAGATTTGAAATGTTCACGGCAATCACGATATCGGCACCCATCGCGCGGGCCACACTTGCGGGCACCGGCTTAACCAGACCTCCATCCACATAACTTTTATCCAGTATTCTCGTCGGCTGGAAAATTCCGGGCACCGAGCATGATGCACGCACCGCTTGCCCGGTATCGCCGCTGCGGAATACCACTTCCTCGCCGCTGCTCAGGTCGGTTGCAACGGCAGCGAAGGTGCGCTGGAGTTTTTCCAAAGGTTGCTGCTTGACCATACGGTTGATGAATTGCTCGAGCGGTTCGCCGGACAGGAAACCCCGATTGGGCATGATCCAGGAAGAGACCGATCCGCGCTGCATCGGAAAAGAGATTTCCTGCAATTGAAAACCGCTGTAACCGGCCGCATACAGCGCACCCACAGCCGATCCAACGCTGGTCCCGACAATAATATCGGGTGTTATGCCCTGCGATTCCAGCACCTTGATGACGCCGATATGGGCAAAGCCCCGCGCTCCCCCTCCCCCCAGCACCAGTGCTATCTTCGGCTGGCGAGGAGCCGCCGGCAACAATTTGTTCATCCATTGTGAAAAATCAAAGCGGGGAAAATTCATACGACTCACAATCTGGCGTGGTTGATCCGGGCCCGCCAGTTTAAACCAACAGGAAGCCGGTGCGGAATTGTCGTGTTCGGGTTGCAACCCGAATCATTCCGGATTCCAGAAAGCATTTTCTTACCTGTCGCCCTCAAGCCACTCCGCATAGGCAATCCGCTTGACATCGAAGCGGTCGGTGGTGCGGCAATAAACCGAAGGCGAGCCCAACCGGCCGATGGGCGCAAAATTATTGACATGCAAACGGGGACCCATCAGATGATCGGCCACATGGAACATCACCACCTCGCCAATGACCAGCGTATTTTTACCCAGCAATTGCGAGCTGTGCAGCTTGCACTCCATGCTGGCCTGCGACTCCGCCACCCGCGGCGGTTTCACCTTGACGGAAGGCGCGGTGTGCAGCCCGGCCGCTTCCAGCTCGCTCTCCCCTTCCGGAAAGTCCGCCGCCGTGATATTCATCGCGTCGAACAACTCCTCGGTCACCAGGTTCACGACGAATTCGCCGCCGGCCAGAATATTCCTCGCGGTGTCCTTGGTTTCCCCGGCGTCAGTGAGACCGATGCTGATGATCAGGTAGAGCGGGTTGGCGCCCACCGCGTTGAAAAAACTGAACGGCGCGAGATTGACGGCACCGTTGGCATTCAGGCTGGTGACCCACGCGATAGGGCGCGGCACCACCAGATTGGTCAGCAGCTTGTAGTTATCGGCGACAGAGTGCTGGGACGGATCGATTTGCATGAATATATCTCTCCAAAAAGTTACTTTGTGGTTGGGGCTCTCAAGTTTGCCGGGATTTTAATTCAGAACAAAGACAGATTTTTTCTTTTGTTGCCGGTTCAACGGCCAGTTAGCGATGAAAGAAATTCAAAGCTGCCCCCGGGAGTTCGCTAGAATGGCCGTCATCTCACGGCTTGTCGCCGTGCTTTCAGAGCCACGCCATGAACGAAGAACGTTTGGAAAACATCGAAGCAAAGCTCACCTTCCAGGAAGACCTGATCGAGGAATTGAACAAAACTGTCTATCAGCAGCAACAAAAGCTGGACCGGCTTGAAGCGATTTGTGAATCGCTCGCAAGACACATCCAGTCACAGGCTGAAGGCAGAAATGAAGGGATGCCCTCGAACGAAAGGCCGCCGCATTATTAGCGCGCAGACCCGCTGCTATTGAGCTTCCCATAATTCACGACCTGCATGCCGTCATTCCGGCGAGAATCCAGCAAGACAAAAAAGCCTTGCCGTCATTGCGAACGAAGTGAAGCAATCCAGCAGTGTGCTGCCCTGGATTGCCACGTCGGCTTTGCCTCCTCGCAATGACAGGAAGTGTTAAGGTTCGCAATAACGGTGGTGTTAAAGTGAAGCGCGGGAATCCAAAATACCGTCATTGCGAACGAAGTGAAGCAATCCAGCAAGACAAGGATGCATTTTGGTTAAATCACCTGCATTCCTGCTTCCGTCTCCTCCAGACGACCTTGAAAATCTTATCTAACATTATTGAGCGGCAGAAACAATAAAGCCCAGCAGTTCTGCGGGGCTCTTGCATGGATAATTACGCAGTCAGGTACTGATTATGGGTTCAGCTCAATGCACTGCGGCACTGGCGTCAAGCAGTACCTCTGCCGCGAACACCTGCTCGGCATCCACCTTGTCGAACAGGTATTGGTGATTGCAGAATTCGCATCTCACCTCCACCATGGCCTGCTCGGCCAGCACCGACTGCACCTCGTCCCACCCCAGCATCTTGAGCATGCGCGCCACTCTGTCGCGTGAGCAGGTACACCTGAACGCCACCTGCTGGGTGTCGAACAGGCGCACATCCTCCTCGCGATACAGCTTGCGTATCAACTCCACCGCGGGCAGTCCGAGCAGTTCTGCGCTGCGCAGCGTATCGGTCAGCATCGTCACGCGTTGCCACATGTCGTCATCCTGTCCATCTTCATCCTTGGCAATAGCATACCCGCCCCCGCCCGGCATCTTCTGCAACAACAGCCCCGCCGCGCCGTGCGCATCCGCCGCCAGCCACAGGCGCGTCTCCAGTTGGTCCGAGCGCAGCATGTAGTTCTGCAACACCTCGGCCACGCTGGCACCGTCCAGTTCCACGATACCCTGATAAGTCTGCCCGCCATCACGTGGATCCAGCGTGATGACAAAACGCCCGTCGCCCACCATCTGCGCAAAGCCGATCCCGTCCAGCTCGCCCTGCCACTTCGCCGTGGCGCGCACATTCAGCTCACCGTCGCACTCCACCACCAGCAGCGTCACCGGCCCCTGTCCCTGTATCTGCAGGATCAGCGCACCTTTCAGCTTCAGCGTCGCTGCCAGCAGCACA
>JAJZEQ010000163.1 GCA_021851345.1 Pseudomonadota bacterium | reverse complement strand
CGACCACATGAAGAAAATGAAGAACCAGGCCATCGTGTGCAACATCGGCCACTTCGACAACGAAATCGACGTTGCCTCGCTCAAGCAATACCAGTGGGAAAACATCAAGCCGCAAGTCGATCATGTGATCTTCCCGGACGGTAAACGTATTTTGCTGCTGGCCGAGGGCCGGCTGGTGAATCTGGGCTGCGGTACCGGTCATCCTTCCTACGTGATGTCTTCCTCTTTCGCCAACCAGACCATTGCACAGATCGAGTTGTACACCCGCACCAGGGACTATCCGGTCGGCGTATACACCTTGCCCAAGCATCTGGACGAGAAGGTTGCGCGTTTGCAGCTGACCACGCTGAACGCGCAGTTGAGCACGCTGACCGACCAGCAGGCCGCTTACATCAGTGTGCCCAAGGAAGGCCCGTACAAGGCAAATCATTACCGTTATTGATTGCAACCGTGCGGCCGCAGACCCTGTACCACCCGCCGAATGGGCGGGTGGTGCCCGATTGCCGGCCGGTGCAGCACGCAATCAGTTGAATCGGGAAAAGCCACACTAGGGAGGCGAAATGAATTCACAGATGAGGTTGCTGCTGCTCTGGATACTCAATGCACTGGCATTGCTGGCGGTGGCGAATTTCGTGCCGGGCATCCATGTCGACGGTTTCGGTTCGGCCCTGATTGCGGCGTTCTTTCTGGGGCTGGTCAATACCCTGATACGCCCGCTGCTGTTGCTGCTGGCCTTGCCGGTGACGATGCTCACGCTGGGCCTGTTCATCTTCGTGATCAACGGCACACTGTTCTGGCTGGTGGGTTCGGTGCTGCGCGGCTTTGTCGTGGACAGTTTCTGGCATGGCGTGCTGGGCGCGGTGCTGTACAGTATATTTTCCTGGGCGCTATCCGCGGCAGCCGCCCAGCTGATGAGGCCAAACAAATAATGAGAACGGTATGAGAGAACAACTTTTCAGTTTCGAGTTTTTTCCCCCGCAAACCCCTGAGGGTGTGGAAAAATTGGCGGCCACGCGCAGGCAGCTGGCACCGCTCAAGCCGGAATTCTTTTCCGTGACGTTCGGCGCGGGTGGCTCGACACAGGACCGCACGCTGGAAACCATACGGCAGATCAAGGCAGAGGGTTATAGCGCGGCGCCGCATTTATCCTGCGTGGGCTCCACGCGCGACAACATTAGTGTCATGCTGAACAGCTACCGGGACATGGGCATCAGGCGCATCGTCGCGCTGCGCGGCGACCTGCCATCCGGCATGGCCAGCATAGGCGAGTTCCAGTACGCCAACGAGCTGGTGTCATTCATCCGCGCGCAAACCGGCGACCAGTTTCATATCGAGGTGGCGGCCTATCCCGAGTTTCATCCGCAAGCCAGGTCCGCGCAACACGACATTATCAACTTCATGCGCAAGGTCCAGGCCGGGGCCGATTCCGCGATAACCCAGTATTTCTACAACGCCGATGCCTACTTCCGCTTCGTCGATGCGTGCCGCAAGCTGGGCGTCACCGTGCCCATAGTGCCCGGCATCATGCCCATCGTGAAGTTCGCGCAACTGGCGCGCTTCTCCGATGCCTGCGGCGCGGAAATCCCGCGCTGGATGCGCAAGACGCTGGAGGGCTATGGCGACGACAACGAGGCCGTGCAGGCTTTCGGCCTGGATGTCGTCACGCAGCTGTGCGAGCGCCTGCTTGCCGGCGGCGCGCCCGGCCTGCATTTCTACACGCTGAACCAGGCAGCGCCGTCTCTGGAAATCTGGAAGCGGCTGGGTATCTGATGCGGGTATTCCCCATCACCCAATACGCCCGATCACAACACACACCGCGCCGATGAAATCTCCCGAGCTATTGTTGCCCGCAGGCACGCTGGACAAGATGCGTACCGCCTACGCCTTTGGCGCGGACGCTGTGTACGCCGGGCAGCCGCGCTACAGCTTGCGCGCGCGCAACAATGAATTCCAGCTCGAGGAATTGCGCACCGGCATCACCGAGGCGCATGCGCTCGGCAAGAAGCTGTTCGTCGCGAGCAACCTGATGCCGCACAACGCCAAGGTGAAGACCTACATGGCCGACATGCAGCCGGTGATCGCGATGCAACCGGACGCGCTGATCATGGCCGACCCGGGCCTGATCGCGATGGTGCGCGAACGCTGGCCGGAAATGGCTATCCATCTTTCGGTGCAGGCCAACACCGTCAACTATGCGGCGGTCAGGTTCTGGAAATCGCTGGGGCTCACCCGCGTCATTCTTTCCCGAGAATTGTCGCTGGATGAGATCGAGGAGATACGCCAGCAATGTCCGGACATCGAGCTCGAAGTGTTTGTCCACGGCGCGCTGTGCATTGCCTATTCCGGCCGCTGCCTGCTGTCCGGCTACTTCAATCACCGCGATGCCAACCAGGGCACCTGCACCAACTCCTGCCGATGGGATTACAAGGTGGAGAACGCCGAAGAGAATGGGACCGGCGACATTCAAAAAATAGATTTCGATTTCGACCGGGCGCTGAGCAAATCGGCGCTGTCCGACTGTGGCGCCCAACCGCGTCATCCGCAGGCCGACAAGGTATATGTGATCTCGCGCCAGGATCATCCCGGTGAGCTGATGCCGGTGCTGGAAGACGAGCACGGCACCTACATCATGAACTCCAAAGACCTGCGCGCGGTGGAGCACGTCGAACGTCTGGCGAAGATCGGCATCGATTCGCTGAAGGTCGAAGGCCGCACCAAGTCCATCTACTACGTCGCGCGCACCGCGCAGGTGTACCGCCAGGCGATAGTCGATGCCGTCGCGGGCAGGCCGTTCAATTACTCGCTGCTGGGCGCGCTGGATGCCTTGGCGAACCGCGGCTACACCGACGGCTTTTACGAGCGCCACCATACCCACGAACAGCAAAACTATATGCGCGGCCACTCGGAAAATTCCCGCCAGCAATATGTCGGTGACATCATGAGTTGCGCGGACGGCATGGCCGAGATAGCCGTGAAGAATAAATTCAAGGTCGGCGACAGACTCGAGATCATCCATCCTTCCGGCAACCGTATCGTCGAGCTGAACGAAATGCGCAGCATGGGCGGCGATACACTTGCTGTCGCGCCGGGCAGCGGGCATCGCGTGCAGATACCGCTGCAGGGCGAATTGGCGAAGGGCATGGTGGTGAGGTTCATTTGAATTGTAGTATTTCAGGCATAATCCGATAAATAGTGCCTGAATTTATCTTTCAAGTTTGGCGACCAAGCTAGTCGCGAGTGGCTGCTTTGCGGCGGTGAAAACCTATGGGTAGACTTCCGTTGCCGGCCAGCAACGGACATTCACATGCAAGTATCATTGAGGCAGATGCTACCAGTACTTATCTGATGTTTTGAGAATGCCAAATAAATGTATAAGAGAACATGGGATTATATTGTGTGGCTATGGGTAAGTCTGCCTTTAATTGGGTTGTTGTTATACCAAATCAGCTCTATGTTTATCGATAAGCTATACGAATTCGTAGCTACCGGTATTGTGACTTTTGTTGCAGCCTGGGCGGGTGGGTGGGCGGCGTTTAATGCAGAACGAACAACAAGAGAGCGCAAGGAAAAAGAAGATATCAAGCGTCGCAATATCGTAAATGGAAATAGCTCAATATTTACTCTGATCCGAATGCTTAACAAATTAGTCGGGCTTCAAAGACAAATAATTGAACCCATACGTGATAGTCATTCTCGCTTTCTTGATATGCCTCCAACTGCAATAGTGGAAAAGGACGATATTAAGCTGAATATTGAAAATCTATATTTTCTTTTGGAAACAGTGGATATGAATTTGTTGGCGGAAGTAATAATTGAGGAAGAGCGATATAGGAGCGCTATAGACGCCATCAATTTGCGATCACAGCTTCATTTACATGAGGTTCAACCATTGCTTGAACATAACGGTTTTGTCCAAGGTGGCAATTATTCTTTTGCAGAGATTGAGGGAATGCTCGGACAACGACTCTATGCAACTATTATACTGGCAACCGATCAAGCAATTGATCACGTTGATAAAGCAGTGGTAAGCATCAAAACAGTTTCCGATAAATTGACTGCAAGCCTAAAAAAACAGTACCCAGACGAAAAAATTATTAAGTTCGACAAGTTAGTCGAAAGCAGTCAGTCTGGGTAGAAGACTTTTGAAAGTGCGAATTATGGGAAGCAAGGAATGATAGAAAGTCTCATTGAGTCCATAACAAAAAGCAAAACGACGCGATTTTTAACTTTGGCCACAGCAACCATAAGTGCCGTTAGCTTCACCCAAAAGATATTTGATGTTGGCTTGGGTTCAACGGCAAAGAGCTACATCGGATATTACCGTCAAATTACTCATGCATTATTTGGGGTTCCTGCAGCATTAATTGGCATTAGACTTCCAGTTGCACTGACGGATTTTTGGGTCTTATCATTTATCTGTGCTGGCGCATATGTCCGATCAAAGAATATAGAAAAGTCACGGGCATTTCGTAATTACAATTTCATAGAGCCTTCGATTAAGTTAAGGGTGATTGTTTTCTTTATAGCGGGATTTTCTGGATTAGCTCTTTTTGTCCCGCTATCTGCATTATCAATTTCCACATACACGCGAGATGACATAACGCGAGAAGCGCTTAAAAACACTGCTATTGTTTTTATGTTAACTGTTGCATTTTTTGTATTGAATGGATTTGGGCCATCGGCATGAACTGACCGTCCTAAATGGGTTACCTTCTGCCACACGCCAGCGTCTGCTTTCTGGCAGCTCAATTTCAAACCTAATGAAGGCGAGACAGTAATATCGAAAGTGAAAATCTGACCGTTTATGTACGGTCAAGTTTGAGCTAATACACCTATTCTGAACTGCGAGATTCAAAAATGATTTTCTCCGCCCTCTCCCAATCTTCCCGCTATGCCGAACTGCACCCGCTGTTCCCGCGAGCGTTCGAATACATACGCAACACCGACCTGGATGCACTTGTGCCGGGACACCATTCTATCCTCGGTGAAGACCTGTTCGTCATCAGCGAGCATATGCCGGGGCGCACGCGCGCGGAAGCGCAACTGGAGTGCCATCGCCGTTACATCGACATTCAGCTGGTGCTGGAGGGGGTGGACGAGATGGGCTGGAAGCCGCTGGCGGATTGCCGCGAACCGGTAGGCGATTACAGCGCGGAGCGGGACATCCGGTTTTTCCGCGATGCGCCAGATACGTGGATCGCCACGCCACCCGGGGCGTTCTGCATTTTCTTTCCGGAGGATGCGCACGCACCGCTGGTCAGAGCCGGCGGCATCCGCAAGGTGGTGTTCAAGATTGCGGTGAGTTCAGCGTAATTATTGATATTTCCATAATTCACGACACCCTTGCCGTCATTGCGAACGAAGTGAAGCAATCCAGCAAGACCAAGATGCATTTTTTAAACCATCTGGATTGCCATGTCGGCTACGCCTTCTCGCAATGACAGGGCATTGCTGGATTGCCGCGTCGGCTTCGCCTCCTGATGGAACTACTGGTGGAACGACTAGCCATCCCACTAAGCAACCAGAAGACGGTTGCCAAGTGGTTGGTTATAGCCAATCGACTAAGCCAGCAAGCTGGCAAGTCGCTGGTTATCGCAATGACAGGTGTTTGTGCCATCGCTCGCAGCTGAAGCCTTGTTGCAATGACGAGGCATTCTGGATTCCCCGAATTCGCGGGAATGACGTGCCAGTTTTATAATTTTCCCTGACCGTATTCCGGAAGATGTGTCACTGTCATCAAATATGAAAACCTCAATAATTCCGCATTTGAAACAGCGCCAAGCGCAGGAACGGGTCTGGCCCGCTCCTGCGCTTGCAAAATTATTGCCGTTTTAAAGTACCTTGGAATAAGGCGGATTGGGGCAGCGGCAGTTCTGTCTGCAGCCTAGAACGACATCCTCACGCCGACAAAGACGCCCTGATCCACCGTCACGTTGGGTCCGGTATTCAGGTTGAACTTGATGTCGCGGTAACCGATGTAAGCGGCTGCACTGGGTATTATCTGGTATTCCACGCGCAGCCCGGTTTCGACATAGCGATCGGCGTCGCCAAAGGTGGTGATGTTCGGGGAAACATACACTTGCCCGATGATACCCATGCGCGACAGGTCGGGCGGTGAATAGCGCAACATTCCACCCAGCGCAATCGCCGACTCGGTAGTGCCTGCCGTATGGCCCGCCAGGCCCTTGATGCCTACACCAACGGAAAATCCGGGCGCATTGTCGCCCAGCTCGTCTTTCACGGCTACACCCAGATCAACCAGCGTATTGTTTACATTGCTTGCATTTGAATACAGAGCTCCGACATGGAGTTCGGTATTCCCCAGGGCGTCGCGGCCCATCGCCGTGCTGTACTGGAATTGGGCGGCGCTATTGCGCAGGTTCAGGTCGATGGAATCCGCCATCGCGGCGGTGCTCAGGGCCAGCATGGAAAGTGCGAAGACATTGCGCGATAACATAAATAACTCCTTAAAAAATATATCGGTGCAGGGTGGGTTCGAATGATTTGTATCGGTCAGATTGCAAACGGAACGGCATGCATATCCTGAAATTCTGTATTGGCAGATGCAAGCATATCACAGACGAAACTCGTCACGAACAGGGCGGCTATCCGCGGCCCGGCTTGGGTTGCGGCGCAGCGCAGATTCGGGGCGCGGGTGAATTTCAGCAGGGGTCATGCGGTATCAAAGGGCAAGGTCGAACGCGGTATCGCCTTCCGCGACATTTGCGCCGATCCGCATATTCCTGAAATCGAACAGATTGCCGTCCAGCAGATGCGAGGGCGCGACATTCTGCATCGCGGTAAAGATGGTCTGGCTGCGGCCCGGATACTCGCGCTCCCACGCGGCGAGCATCTCCTTGATGTTCTGGCGCTGCAGGTTTTCCTGTGCGCCGCACAGGTTGCACGGGATGATCGGGAATTCCATGCCGCGCGCATAGCGGGCGATGTCTTTCTCGGCGCAATAGGCGAGCGGACGGATCACGATATGATCGCCCTTGTCGGTGACCAGCTTGGGCGGCATCGCCTTGAGCTTGCCGCCAAAGAACATATTCAGGAACAGCGTCTCTATCATGTCGTCGCGATGGTGCCCCAGCGCGATCTTGTTCGCGCCGAGCTCGCCCGCGACGCGGTAGATGATGCCGCGCCGCAGCCGCGAGCACAGCGAGCAGGTGGTCTTGCCCTCGGGGATTTTTTCCTTGACGATGGAATACGTGTCCTGGGTTTCGATGTGGTATTCGACGCCGAGCTGTTTCAGGTAATCCGGCAGCACCTGGGCCGGGAAGCCCGGCTGCTTCTGGTCGAGATTCATCGCGACGATGCGGAAATCGACAGGCGCGCGCTTGCGCAGCGTGAGCAGGATATCCAGCAGCGTATAGGAGTCCTTGCCGCCCGACAGGCACACCATCACGCTGTCGCCTTCCTCTATCATGTTGAAATCGGCGATTGCCTGCCCGACCATGTGTTCCAGCCGTCCCTTGAGGCGGTTGAAGTTGCTGGAGTGGCGTTCAAAGTGTATCGGTTGTGTGAGGTCGTTCATTAAATTCTCAAAGGTTGACACTGCGGCCGCCATCTACTGCGATGATCTGGCCGGTTATGTAAGGCGCATCCTGGATAAGAAAGGCAACAGCTCTGGCTATGTCGTCCGGTTCGCCTTCGCGCTTGAGCAGCGTGTGTGCGACGATCTTGCGGCGCTGTTCCTCATCCATCCAGTCCGAGTTTTCCGGCCACACGATGACCCCGGGGGCGACGGCGTTGACGCGCACCTGCGGTGCCATTTCCTGGGCCAGTCCCTTGGTCAGCGCGACCAGCCCGGACTTGGCGACGCTATACAGAAGGTGTCCCTGCATCGGGCGTTCGGCGTGGATGTCGGTGATATTCACGATACAGCCGTGACGCCGGCGCAATTCCGCCGCTGCCGCCTGTGCCAGGAACAGCGGGGCTTTCAGGTTGGTACCCAGCAGATCGTGCCATTGTGATTCATTGATGCCGGCCAACTGCGTGGCGTAAAAACTTGAAGCATTGTTGACCAGCGCATCCAGTTGCCCGAATGTTCCGGTGACACTGTCCACGAGCTGCGGTAAT
>JAJZEQ010000116.1 GCA_021851345.1 Pseudomonadota bacterium | reverse complement strand
GATGCGCAGCAGCTGGTTGTATTTCGCCATGCGGTCCGAGCGCGACATCGAGCCGGTTTTGATTTGCAGCGCGTTGGTGGCGACCGCGATGTCGGCGATGGTGCTGTCCTCGGTCTCGCCGGAGCGGTGCGAAATCACGGCGGTATAACCCGCGCGCTTGGCCATCTCGATCGCGGCAAAGGTCTCTGTCAGCGTGCCGATCTGGTTGACCTTGATCAGGATAGAATTGGCGATGCCGCGCCTGATGCCTTCTTTCAGTATTTTGGTGTTGGTGACAAAGATATCGTCGCCCACCAGCTGGATGTCCTTGCCCAGACGGTCGGTCAGCAGCTTCCAGCCATCCCAATCGTGTTCGCTCATGCCGTCCTCGATCGTGATGATCGGGTACTTGTCCACCCAGGTCGCATACAGATCGACCATCTGCGCCGAGGTCAGCGCCAGCTTGTCCGCCTTCAGGTGATATTTGCCGTCCTTGTAGAACTCGGAAGCGGCCGGATCCATGCCGATTGCGATATCCGTGCCGGGGACATAGCCCGCAGCCTCGATCGCTTCGACGATGACTTTCAGTGCAGCCTCGTTGGAACCCAGTGCCGGTGCAAAACCGCCTTCATCGCCCACCGTGGTCGGCAGACCGCGATGATGCAGCACGGCTTTCAGTGCGTGAAACACCTCTGCACCATAGCGCACCGCTTCGCGAAAGCTCGGTGCACCCACCGGGATGATCATGAACTCCTGCATGTCCGAGCCGCCGGTGGCATGCGCACCGCCGTTGATGACATTCATCATCGGCACCGGCATGGCCATCTTGCCGGAACCGCCCAGATAGCGGTATAGCGGCAGGCCGCTTTCCTCGGCGGCAGCACGCGCCACAGCCATCGATACTGCCAGGATCGCATTCGCACCCAGGCGCGACTTGTTTTCGGTGCCGTCCAGTTCGATCATGGTCTGGTCTATGAAGGCCTGCTCGGCGGCATCCAGACCGATGATGGCCTCGGCGATCTCGGTGTTCACATATTCCACCGCCTTCAGCACTCCCTTGCCCAGATAGCGCTGCTTGTCGCCATCGCGCAATTCCATCGCTTCCTTTTCGCCGGTGGACGCACCGGACGGCACGGCGGCGCGTCCCATCACACCTGATTCCAGCAATACATCCGCTTCCACGGTGGGGTTGCCGCGCGAATCCAGTATCTCGCGGGCGATCACATCAACAATTGCGCTCATTCTTTTCCTTATTCCTTCTGTTAAACGTTTTTCAAATCGATATTTTCTTCGATCAAGCCCTGCCGCTTGACCGTTTCGTCCAGCACTTTCAGCGTTTGCAACAATGCCTTCAGGTGCCCGAGCGGAAACGCGTTCGGCCCGTCCGACAAGGCCTTGGACGGGTTGGGATGGGTCTCCATGAACAGGCCGGAGACACCTGCCGCGACTGCGGCGCGCGCCAGCACCGGCACGAATTCGCGCTGCCCGCCGCTGACCGTCCCCTGCCCGCCCGGCAACTGCACCGAATGCGTGGCATCGAACACCACTGGGCAGCCGGTGTTGCGCATCACCGCCAGCGAGCGCATGTCCGACACCAGGTTGTTGTAGCCGAATGATGCGCCGCGCTCGCAAACCATGATGTTGTCTTCGCCGCTGGCCTCGCGCGCCTTCTCGACCACATTCTGCATGTCCCACGGCGACAGGAACTGACCCTTCTTGATATTCACCGGGCGACCGCAGCGCGCCACGGCATGAATGAAGTCGGTCTGGCGGCACAGGAACGCCGGGGTCTGCAGCACATCGACCACCGCCGCGACCGGCGCGATCTCGTCGATGCTGTGCACGTCGGTCAGCACCGGCACACCCAATTGAGCTTTCACTTCGCTGAGGATTTTCAATCCCGCATCCAGGCCAAAGCCGCGAAACGATTTTCCCGAGCTGCGGTTGGCTTTGTCGTAAGAAGACTTGTAGATGAAGTTTATCTTCAACTCGTTGCAGATTTCTTTCAACTTGCCTGCGGTATCCATTGCCATTTGCTGCGACTCGATCACGCAGGGTCCGGCGATCAGGAACAGCGGTTGGTCCAGGCCAACTTTAAAGTTGCAGAGTTTCATTCCAAATGGTCCATTAAACACAAAATTGCGTCATTCCCGCGCAGGCGGGAATCCAGATGATTAAAAGGTCTCCCGTGAAGCGGGACAACACAAAGGTATTGTCCGCTACGCGGAATATTTATCCCGACTGGATTCCCGCCTGCGCGGGAATGACGGGCTAATGGGTTCATGCCGCCACCTCATTATCGTGACACTGAACACCATACATCGCAATTTCGGCGGCCGGCGGCATTGCCCGCACCGCCGCTGCGCGCACCGTGTTCATGCCGCCACCTCATTATCGCGCGTCGCAAATTTACAAGTGGCAATTTTGGTGGCCGGCGGCATTACCCGCAGTGTCAATTCCACATGCGACTTGTCGCATAGTGGATTGCCTGACTGCGTTACCGCCGCTTCGCGCACCGTGTTCATACCGCCACCTCATTATCGTGACACTGAACGCCATACATCACAGTTTCGGCGTCCGGCGGCATTGCCCGCACCGCCGCTGCGCGCACCGTGTTCATGCCGCCGCCTTTTCTGTTTTATGGATAGCCTGGCGCTGCAATGCGGCTTCGACAAAAGCCTTGAACAGGGGATGGCCGGTGCGCGGTGTCGAGGTGAATTCGGGATGGAACTGCACGCCGATGAACCACGGATGCATGGATTGCGGCAATTCCATGATCTCGGGCAAATTCTCGCTGGGCGTGCGCGCCGAAATGATCATCCCGGATTTTTCCAGTATGGGCACGTAATGGTTGTTCACTTCGTAACGATGGCGATGGCGTTCGTTGACTTCGTCGCCGTAGATGCGCTGAGCCATCGTGCCGGGCCTGATCGGGCAACGCTGCGAACCGAGGCGCATGGTTCCGCCCATGTCGGAGTCGTTGCTGCGCGTTTCGACCTTGCCGTCGCGGTCGCGCCATTCGGTAATCAGCGCAACCACCGGATGTTCGGTATTCAAGTCGAATTCCGTGCTGTTCGCATCAGTCATGCCAGTCACATCGCGCGCAAATTCGATCACAGCCAATTGCATGCCCAGGCAGATACCCAGATAGGGCACCTTGTTTTCCCGCGCAAATCGGATCGCGGCGATCTTGCCTTCCGTGCCGCGCTTGCCGAAGCCGCCCGGAACCAGTATTGCATCAAAATGCTCCAGACCTTTCATGCCGGCGGTTTCGAGCTCCTCGGAATCGATGTATTCAATGTTCACCCGCGTTGCGGTGTGTATCCCCGCATGGCGCAATGCCTCGATCAGCGACTTGTAGGATTCGGTCAGGTCGACATATTTTCCGACCATGCCTATGGTGATCCTGTGCTGGGGATTTTCCAGAGCGGTCACCAGCTTTGCCCATACCGACAGGTCGGCAGGCGGCAGGGTCAGCCCCAGTTCTTCGCAGACGATGCGGTCCAGCCCCTGCTGGTTGAGCATCTGCGGCACCTTGTAGATGCTGTCCACGTCCCACATCGAGATCACCGCTTCTTCGCGGACATTGGCGAACAGCGAAATCTTGGCACGCTCGTCGTCTGGAATCGGCCGGTCGGCACGGCAGATCAGCGCGGTCGGGAAAATACCGATCTCGCGCAATTTCTGCACGCTGTGCTGAGTGGGCTTGGTCTTCAGCTCGCCCGCGGTGGCGATATAGGGAACCAGCGTGAGATGCACATAGGCGACCTGGTTGCGGCTCATGCGCAGACCCATCTGGCGGGCGGCCTCAAGGAACGGCAGCGACTCGATATCGCCGACCGTGCCGCCGATCTCGACGATCGCCACATCAGCCTTGCCGTCATGCGAGGCGGCAGCGCCGCGTTCGACGAAAGCCTGTATTTCGTTGGTGATATGCGGGATCACCTGCACCGTCTTGCCCAGGTATTCGCCGCGCCGCTCCTTGCGGATCACGCTGTCGTAGATCTGACCGGTGGTGAAATTGTTGGCCTTGCGCATCTTGGCGGAAATGAAGCGCTCGTAATGCCCCAGATCCAGGTCGGTTTCCGCACCGTCTTCGGTGACAAAGACCTCTCCATGCTGGAACGGACTCATCGTGCCGGGATCGACGTTGATGTATGGATCCAGCTTGAGCATCGTGACATTCAGTCCACGCGACTCCAGGATCGCTGCAAGCGAAGCGGCGGCGATCCCCTTCCCCAGGGAAGAGACAACGCCGCCGGTAATAAAGATGTACTTGGTCATGCGGGTGCCCGGACACATGTTTTTCGTAGGGCGCGATGATACCGCAAATCGCCCTGCCTTCAAAATTCAGATGACTCGCGGGGGGCGCTCCGGTGCGGCTTGCCGTGGCAATATCCTGCGGTTCAAATCCGCCGCTAGTGCAGCAACAGGGATTGCCGGACAGACACTGCGCAAACCGACATCAATGCGCCGGGCAACAGGCCGAGCAACAACACGCCCAGACTGTTGACACTGATCAGCAATGTGGTGTCGGGTTCGAAAACGATCTGGGTGTGGGTTTCAGGCGCGTCGAAATACATCAGCTTGACGATGCGCAGATAGTAGAACGCACCAATCAGCGAGAACAGCACCGCCGCGACAGCCAGCCAGACATGGCCTGATTGCACGATGGCGTTCAGCACCGAGAATTTGGCATAGAAACCCACGGTAGGCGGCACGCCTGCCATGGAGAACATCAGCAGCAGCATCATGAAAGCAAGCCAGGGACTGCGCTGGTTGAGGCCCTTGAAGTCGTCCAGCGTGTCCGCCTCAAAGCCCGCCCTTGACAGCAGCATGATCATGCCGAAAGCCCCCAGCGACATCAGCACATAAACCACGGCATAGAACATCGAAGAGCCATAGCCTTCCATGCTGCCGCTGATAAATCCCAGCAGCAGAAAACCCATGTGTGCAATGGTCGAATAGGCAAACATGCGTTTGAGGTTGGTTTGCGCAATCGCGGTGATATTACCGAGCGCCATCGACCCGATGGCCAGTATGACCAGCATGCCCGACCAGTGCTGCACCAGAGGTTGCAGCCCTTCGACCAGGATGCGCGCGACAAAGGCAAAGGTGGCCAGCTTGGGTGCAGAACCGATCAGCATCGTCATCGCGGTCGGCGCGCCGTGGTAAACGTCGGGAACCCACATATGAAAAGGCACGGCGCCCAACTTGAAGGCGAGGCCGGAAACCACGAACACCAGGCCGAACACGATCAGGGTTTTATTCGCATGGCCGGACTGGATGGAGTGCGACACCGCTTCCAGGCCCAGCGAACCGGTTGCCCCGTACAGCATCGACATTCCGTACAACAGCAAGCCGGAAGCCAGCGCCCCAAGGATGAAGTATTTCATCGCTGCCTCGGTGGCAGCCGCCGAATCGCGCTGCAATGCGACCATCGCATACAGGCTGAGCGAAAGCAGTTCCAGACCGAGATAGAGTGTCAGGAAATTGTTGGCGGATATCATCACCATCATGCCGAGCGTGGCAAACAGTGTCAGCGTCATGAATTCCCCGCTGAACAGCCCGCGCACGGTGAGATACAGCCTGGAATACACCAGCATCATCGAAACCGCCAGATAAGTCAGCAGCTTCAGCACATCGGACATAAGATCGTCCACGAACATGCCGTGAAAGATATATGTGACTCCGTTCACATGGGTACCCACGGTGATCAGCGCGCAAATCATCAGGGTGAGCTGCACCAGCATGTAAGTGACCATCCTGCTGCTGTTCTTGAGCAGCGAATCCGTAATCAGGATCACGCACGTCATGGCAAGCAGGAATATCTCGGGCGCCGCCGGCATAAAATTAGTCATCGAATCCATATTCATCTCAAAGTCAGTCGTTAGTATTCAGCCGGCGGCCTCATGGAAGCTTTGAGCGTGCCGCGTGCACCAGCAAATCATTCACCGACACATGCAGGATCTCGCTCAACGGCAACGGATACAGCCCCATTCCCAATACCGTGAATGCCAGGACCGTGAAAATAACCTTCTCGCGCAGGGTGAGGTCGGTCAACTCGGCGACATGCGCGTTGGCCACTGCACCGAAGATCACGCGCTTGTACATCCACAGCGTGTAGGCCGCACCGAAGATCAGCGTCGACGCGGCGGCGAATGCGTACCAGAAATTCGACTTGACCGTACCGAGGATCACCATGAATTCGCCGACAAACCCGCTGGTGCCCGGCAGGCCCACATTGGCCATCGCGAACAGCATGAAAAATGCGGCAAATACCGGCATGGTTTTGACCACGCCGCCATAATCGGCAATGTTGCGCGAGTGCATCCGGTCGTAAAGAACGCCTATGCACAGGAACAATGCGCCGGACACGAAGCCGTGCGAAATCATCTGTAGCAGGGCGCCTTCCATGCCGTATTCGTTGAAAATGAACAGGCCCAGCGTTACGAAACCCATGTGCGAAATGGACGAGTACGCCACCAGTTTTTTCATGTCGGTCTGGGTCAGTGCCACCAGCCCGATGTACACCACCGCGATCAGCGACAGCGCGATCATCACCCCGGCCAAACGATGGCTCGCATCCGGCACGATGGGTATCGAGAAACGCAGAAAGCCGTAGGCGCCGACCTTGAGCATGATCGCCGCCAGTATCACCGAGCCCCCCGTGGGCGCTTCAACGTGGGCATCCGGCAACCAGGTATGCACCGGGAACATCGGCACCTTGACCGCGAAGGCGGTGAAGAATGCGATGAAAATCAGAATTTGCGCGGTCATCGGTATCGCAACCAGATGAAAATCGAGTATCTCGAAACTGCCGCCGGTCTTGTTGTATAGATAGATCAGCGCGACCAGCATCAGCAGCGAACCAAGCAGGGTGTAGAGGAAGAACTTGACCGCGGCATACACCCGGTTCGCCCCGCCCCACACGCCGATGATCAGGAACATCGGGATCAGCATCGCTTCCCAGAATACGTAGAACAGCACGGCATCCAGCGAAGAAAACACGCCTATCATGATGCCTGACATGATCAGGAAGGAAGCCATGTACTGCGCCACGCGCTTCTCGATCACTTTCCAGCCGGCCAGCACCACGATCGGCGTGAAGAAGGAAGTCAGCAGTATGAACAGCACAGAAATGCCATCCACGCCAAGGTGGTAGTGAATGTTGAAGCGGGATATCCATCCGTGCATCTCGACGAATTGCATGTCTGACGTATCGCGCACAAAGCCGGTATACAGCGGGATCGTCACCAGGAAACCCAGCACCGCGCCGACCATGGCCAGAATACGCGCCAGTGGGGCATTCTTGTCGTCGCCGGTGGCCAACACCAGAATTCCGAAGATGATCGGCAACCAGATTGCGACGCTAATTACAGGTAACTCAAAAAACATGCTGTTGTTCCTTCATTTTAATTCCGGCCCTCACCCGCACTGCCCGGACAATCATGCGCCAAACTTGCCGAAATGCGCGGACTGCCTTGGCAGAAGACCGGTTTGGCCTTATGCAAACCAGTTTCTCACCGTCAGCAGCACGAACACGCCGATGATCATCGAAAACGCATAGTGGTAGATATAGCCCGACTGGAAATGGCGGAACACCCTGGAAGTCATTCCCACCAGCTTCGCCGTACCGTTCACCATGACCCCGTCGATCAGCTTGATGTCCCCGAACACCCACAGGATGCGGCTTGCACCGCGTGCCCCCCCGGCAAAGAACCAATCGTTGAAACGGTCGAAATAATATTTGTTGTCCAGCAGCGTGTAGATAACGTGGAATCGCTTTTGCAGCGCCGCCGGGATATCCGGGCGCTTCATGTAGAAGAACCACGCGGTTGCAAAACCCGACAATGCGAGCCAGAAGGGCAATTCCTCAAACATATGCGCAACCATTTCGAACGGCCCGTGAAACTGCATGAACAGCCCCGCCATGCCCGGGTGCTCGGTTGAAACATAAATTGAATCCCTGAAATAGTTCTCGAACAACAGTGGCTGGATGGTGATGTAACCGACAAGAACCGAGGGGATGGCCAGCAAAATCAGCGGCAGCGTCACCACCCAGGGCGATTCGTGCGGTTTCTGCCCCGGAGCCAGGCCGTGATGCTCACCGTGCGCCGCCGCGTCATGACCATGATGCGCCTTGCCGAAACGCTCCTCGCCGTGGAAC
>JAJZEQ010000016.1 GCA_021851345.1 Pseudomonadota bacterium | reverse complement strand
TTCAAAGCGCGCCAATTTTACTGGCACTGCCCGGCCTGCCAGGCTTGGGATAGCTACTCGCCGCGGCGTAATGAAGAAACCGGGATGCCTTCATGAACGACCCGAAAATCATCATTGCTCTCGATTTCCCTGAAGCCGGGCCGGCGCTGATATTGGTCGACAAGCTGCAGCCTTCGCTGTGCCGCCTGAAAGTCGGCAAGGAATTGTTTACCGCCGCCGGTCCATTCCTGCTTGAACAGTTGATGAAACGGGGTTTCGAGATTTTTCTGGACCTGAAGTTTCACGACATTCCAAACACCACTGCACAAGCCTGCAAAGCGGCTGCCGGTTTGGGCGTATGGATGGTCAACGTGCATGCGTTGGGCGGGCGCAAGATGCTGGATGCCGCTCGCGAAGCGATTGCAAATAATGCGCGGCGTCCCAAGCTGATCGCAGTCACCCTGCTCACCAGTATGGCGCAGGATGATCTGGACGATCTTGGAATTACAGCCACGCCCGCCGATATGGTTCTGCATCTTGCGACCCTGGCACGCGATTGCGGGCTGGACGGTGTGGTGTGCTCCGCGCAGGAAGCCACCTTGCTGCGCAAGCAGTTTGGCAGGGATTTTTGCCTGGTGACGCCGGGCATCCGGCCGGCACAAGCCAGCCTCGACGACCAGTCGCGTGTGATGACTCCGCTGGAAGCTTTGCATGCGGGCGCCAGCTACCTGGTCATAGGTCGCCCGATCACGCAGGCGGTGGACCCTTTGCGCGCTTTACTCGAGATCAACAAGGAAATTGGAGCGGTGTATGGGTCATGAAAGAAGGGGGCAGGCAATGAATGTGTTGCCTGAATTTGGCGATGCGAAAGTGTTGGTGGTCGGTGATGTGATGCTGGACCGCTACTGGTTCGGCGATGTTAATCGCATCTCGCCAGAAGCCCCGGTGCCGGTGCTCAAAGTGGAGCGAGTGGAAGAGCGCCCCGGCGGTGCAGCCAATGTGGCGCGCAATATCGCGGCACTCGGCGCACAGGCCACCTTGTTGTCGGTGGTGGGTAATGATGAAGCGGGCGCGTGCCTGGAGAAACTGCTCAACGAACACAACAACCTCACCCCGTTGCTGCATCGCGATAGCAGCATTTCCACGATCATCAAGCTGCGTGCCATTGCTCGCCACCAGCAGTTGCTGCGACTTGATTTTGAAACACCTCCCAGCCACGAAGTTCTCAATGCCGCTTTGGAAGATTTTCGCGTTCAATTGCCTCTTGCGGATGTGGTGATTCTGTCTGATTATGGCAAGGGCGGGCTGGCCCATATTGCCGAGATGATGAGATTGGCACGCGCCTGCGGCAAGCCGGTGATGGTCGATCCAAAGGGCGACGATTACACCCGCTATTCCGGCGCCACTTTGCTTACGCCGAATCGCAGCGAATTTCGCGAAGTGGCCGGCAACTGGAAGAGCGAGGCCGAGCTCAGCGCAAAAGCCGAGAAGCTGCGCAAGGAGCTGCAGCTGGAAGCGCTGCTGGTCACGCGCAGCGAAGACGGCATGAGCCTGTATCGTGCCAACGAAATATTGCACGAGCCGGCGCAATCGCGTGAAGTATTCGATGTCAGCGGTGCGGGCGATACTGTGATTGCGACATTGGCGGTGATGCTGGCAAGCGGGGCGGGTTTTCCCGATGCCATGCGTATCGCCAATAGAGCAGCGGGTATCGTGGTCGGGAAACTGGGGACGGCCGTGGTCAGTCGCGAGGAAATCATTCGGGATATGAATTTTTAGGGATCATTGACAGTACCCTCAAGCTTGGCTGTGTTCTCAAATCGATACATATGCGGGCGAAATTTGCGTGAATATCCCATCCTGTTGGAAATTTGAAATTATCAGAGGTGCATCATGTACTACATAGTTACCGGCGCTGCAGGATTTATCGGGTCTAACCTGGTCAAGGCGCTCAACGAGCGCGGTGAACATAACATCATTGCGGTTGATAATCTCAAGCAAGCCGACAAATTCAAGAATCTGGTGGACTGCGAGATTGCCGATTACCTGGGCAAGGAAGACTTCCTGAAAAAGCTGCAGGATGGGTTTTTTGACGGTCTGGTTGCGGCGGTGCTGCATCAGGGTGCGTGCTCGGATACCATGGAAACGGACGGGCTGTACATGATGGAGAACAATTACCGGTATTCCCTGGAATTGATGAATTACTGCCAGAACGAGGAAATACCCTTCTTGTACGCGTCTTCTGCGTCGGTTTATGGCGGGGGCAAGGTGTTCAAGGAAAGCCGCGAATACGAGGCGCCTCTCAATGTGTATGCCTATTCAAAATTCCTGTTCGACCAGATCGTGCGCCGCCGCTGGCACAAGCGCAGCGCGCAAATTGTCGGATTGCGTTATTTCAACGTATATGGTCCCCGCGAACAACACAAAGGGCGCATGGCCTCGGTTGCCTACCATTTTTTCAACCAGTATCAGGCCGAAGGCAAAGTGAAATTGTTCGAGGGTTGCGATGGCTACGCCAACGGCGGGCAATTGAGAGACTTTGTGTCGATAGAAGACGTGGTCAAGGTGAACATGCATTTTCTCGATCACCCCAACAAATCCGGGATATTCAATCTGGGCACCGGGCAGGCGCAGAGCTTCAACGACGTGGCGGTGGCGACCATTAACACTTTACGTACAGCCGAGGGCAAGCCGGCATTGAGCCTGGCGGAGTTGCAACAACAAGGTTTGATCAGCTACATCCCTTTCCCGGACAAACTGCGCGGCAAGTATCAGAGTTATACGCAGGCTGACACAGGCGCACTGCTTGGCAGCGGTTATATCGAACCGTTTCTGAGCGTTGAGCAAGGCGTGGCCAGGTATGTCGAGCAGATGCTGAAGTCCGTGGTATAACTTCCTTCGACCAGTTAAATTCCGGGCGCGCAACTTGTATCCATCCATAGAAAATTTCGTCGGCAATACGCCTTTGGTGAGGCTGAAGCGTATTCCGGGCGCAACCAGCAATGTTCTGTTGGCCAAGCTGGAAGGCAACAATCCTGCGGGCTCGGTAAAGGACAGGGCGGCGCTGTCGATGATAAATCGGGCCGAGCAGCGTGGCGATATCGCGCCGGGTGACACCCTGATCGAGGCGACCAGCGGCAATACCGGTATCGCGCTGGCGATGGCCGCAGCGATGCGGGGCTACCAAATGATATTGGTGATGCCGGAAAACCAGAGTACGGAACGCCGTCAAACCATGCGGGCATTCGGCGCGGAACTTGTGCTGACAGCGAAAGAGGGCAGCATGGAGCTTGCTCGAGATACAGCCGATAAACTGCGCGATCAGGGCAAAGGCATCATCCTGGATCAGTTCGCCAACCCGGATAATCCGCTGGCCCATTACGAAGGCACCGCACCTGAAATTTGGCGCGACACGCATGGCAAGCTTACCCACTTCATCAGCAGCATGGGTACTACCGGCACGATCATGGGTTGCGCGCGTTTTTTCAAGGAACGAGATTCCGGAATCCAGGTTATTGGTGTGCAGCCTGAAGATGGTGCGCAGATTCCAGGCATACGCAAATGGCCGCAAGCTTATTTGCCGAAAATATACGACGGCAAGAATGTGGACAGGCTGGAATATGTCAGCCAGCACGAGGCCGAAGAGATGACGCGGCGCCTGGCGCGCGAGGAAGGTATCTTTTGCGGCATTTCTTCAGGGGGGGCACTCGCCGTGGCATTGCGAGTTTCACTGCAGATTGAAAATGCGGTGATCGCGTTCATCGTATGTGACCGCGGCGACCGCTATCTCTCAACGGGTGTTTTTCCGGCTTAGCAAATCAGACTTCGTCCAGTTCATGCCGAAATATGGTGGCTGAAATACGTTCAAACACGAATCTGTGATGTGCATATTGTTAATTGATTTGTGCGACCCTGGGTTTTGACAATGCAGGATTTTGCGCGAAATAGAGTTTGATTCCTCCCAGAATCGCATTGGCAATTTTCAATTGATAACCTTTGTCATTCAGTCGGCGTTCTTCGCTGGGATTGCTGATGAAGGCTGTTTCAACCAATATTGACGGGATGTCGGGCGATTTCAGCACGGCAAATCCTGCCTGCTCTACACGGCCGCGATGCAGGTCGTTGATATCCCCGAGTTCTGCCAGTACGTGCTTGGCCAGCTTCATGCTGTCGGTGATCGTCGCGGTTTGTGAAAGGTCGAGCAAAGTGCGCGCAAGGTAAGGATCTTTGGCCGCGAGGTTCACTCCGCCTATCAAATCCGCTTCATTCTCCTTCTTTGCCAGCCAGCGCGCGGCGGTGCTGGTTGCGCCGTGTTCGGAGAGTGCGAACACGGATGAGCCCCGGGCTTTTGCTGTGATGAAGGCATCGGCGTGGATAGAGATGAATAAATCCGCATTCAACTTGCGCGCTTTGGCTACGCGCCCAATCAGCGGAATGAAGTAATCGCCATCACGAATCAATACTCCGCGCATATTCGGCGTTGCATCAACCAATGTTTTTACCTTGCGTGCGATCGCCAGCGTGACATTTTTTTCCCGCGAGCCGTGCCTGCCGCGCGCACCCGGATCCTCGCCTCCATGGCCGGCGTCGATTGCAATGATTAAAGTGCGAGCGCGCAGCTCCGGGGGCTCGGACGCCAGAGCGGGGGGTGATGGTTTGCCTGTGTCGCTATTCTGATCCGGGCCGGCATTTATATTTTGTGCTGGTTTCAGCTTGTCTTCGGGAGCTTTGGTTGATGGCAATACGGGAGGCGCTTGGTTGCCGGCAGGTTCGCGAATGTTTGATTTGGATGTTTCAAGTAAAGCCATCAGCGGATCAACCGGATGGGCTGGATACACGTCCAATACCAGGCGATAGCCGTAGTCACCGACAGGCTTCAGGACGAATAATTGCGGCTTGACCTCTGCCTTCAAATCCAGCACCAGGCGCACAACGCCTGCCTTGAAGCGCCCCACACGCACGTTCTTGATGTAAGGGTCGTTATTGCCGATCAGATTGGTAAGGTTGTTGAGTGCCCCACCCAGTTCGACATCCTGCAGATCTATCACCAAACGGTCCGGATTGCTCACTGTGAACATGTTGTTGCGGATAGATCGCTTGGATTCGAGAGTCAGTCGTGTGTAGTCTTGCGCAGGCCAGACGCGTGCTGAGCTGATGGAAATGGCAGCATTTGCTGGCGGTAGCCAAAATAGAGCCAATAGAGTAGTAATTTTTAAAGCGGCTTTAAACATTTTCTACCTGTTGGTGTGCAGGCTTTGATCTTAACATGACGGCCATGCGGCACAATTTCCATGTTGATTTGCAGATCAGGGCGCGGAATCAACCCAATTGCGCGTTCCGGCCATTCGATGAAGAATATATTATGCCCGTCAAACTCATCGCGGAATCCCGCTGCTTCCCACTCTTCCTCGTTGTGCAGACGATAGAGGTCAAAGTGGCGTATGTTTAGCTCGGCGATATGGTACGGTTCAACCAGGGTATAAGTGGGGCTTTTCACTCTTCCTGTGTAACCCAGGGCGTTCAGTACACCGCGTACCAATGTGGTTTTTCCCGCACCCATGTCACCGTGAAGGTAAATCACCATGCCTGGTTTAATGCACGTTGCAAGCCGTCGTGCCAGATCGAATGTTGCGTCTTCATCGGCTAAATTCATGCTGGTTGGGCTATCATCGTGGCTATGCAAGAAGGAAATCCTCAGAAAATAAATTACGACAAGCTTGCCGCGCAGATACGCAGGTGGGCGCATGAGCTTGGCTTTCAGGCCGTGGGCATCAGCGATACCGATCTTGCTGCGGCGGAAAGCGGCCTGTTGGAATGGCTGTCACTCGGTTTGCATGGCGAACTGAATTATATGGCAAATCATGGCGCTAAACGCAGCCGTCCAGCAGAGCTATTACCAGGCACTCTGCGCGTTATTTCTTTGCGCATGAATTATTTGCCGCCTCGGGTTCGTGACAGCTGGAAGGTTTTGGCGGAAAGTGAGCGGGCATTTATTTCGCGCTATGCGTTGGGGCGCGATTATCATAAAGTGTTGCGCAACCGGCTAGCAAATCTGGCAGATAAAATTCGTAATGAAGTCGCGGAATTTAACGGGCGGGTTTTTACTGACAGTGCACCTGTGATGGAAGTGGAGTTGGCGCGCAAGGCCGGCTTGGGTTGGCGCGGGAAACACACATTGCTGCTGTCTCGCGAACACGGCTCATGGTTTTTTCTCGGCGAGATTTACGTGAATTTGCCTTTGCCGATTGATCCCCCTCAACTGGAGCATTGCGGGACCTGCACACGCTGCATCGAAATATGTCCCACCCGGGCAATCATTGCGCCATATCGGCTTGATGCGCGCCGTTGCATTTCCTACCTTACCATTGAGCTTAAAGGTAGCATCCCGGCCGAGTTGCGTCCTCTGATCGGCAACCGTATTTACGGCTGCGATGACTGCCAGTTGGTGTGTCCCTGGAATGGCTTTGCTCAAACAACGGTTGAGCCGGATTTCGCCGTGCGACACAGCTTGGATGATGTGTCTTTGGTGGAGTTGTTTGCGTGGGACGAGGCGGAGTTTAAAGCCAGACTTGTGGGAAGTGCCATCTATCGCATCGGCCACGAACAATGGCTGCGAAATATCGCCGTGGCATTGGGTAATGCGGCCAAAAGTGCTGTGGTGATCGCTGCTCTGACACGTCGTGCCACGCATCAATCTGGGCTGGTGCGCGAGCATGTGGAGTGGGCCCTGATGCGGCACGCTGTGAACAATGGCTAGCGTGCGTCGTTTGCTCGCTTAGCCAGATGGCCGGTAGTTTCATCAATAGATGAATCTGCCGTGCAATTCTTTCAGGTTCAATTCCTCCAATATCAGTTCCAGTCTTTGCTGCGCATTTTTTCTCTGGTTGTCTTTGCGGCTGGCGATGATCAGTTCGTTTTTCATTGAATGCTCCCAACCTACCAGTTCCGTCACTGTTACCTGGTATCCGTGGGCTTCAAGTTGCAGGCAGCGCAGCACGTTGGTGAGTTGGCTGCCGAATTCGCGCGTATGAATCGGGTGACGCCAGATTTCAGACAGTGGCGTCTTGCCAAATGACTGGTTTTTATTTTTGTTTAACACGGTAGCGACTTCGGCCTGACAGCACGGCACCAGTACGATAAATTTTGCTTGTTTGTGCAAGGCGAACTTGATTGCGTCGTCGGTGGCGGTGTCGCATGCATGCAGAGCAGTGACCATATCAATTTGTTCGGGTAACTGCGGTGAGCGAATTGATTCTTCCACGGTCATGTTAAGGAAAGACATGCGTGAAAATCCCAGTTTATTGGCTAGCTCCGCTGATTTGTTGACTAACTCCTCGCGGGATTCGATGCCATAGATATGCCCGGGAATATTTTCGGAATCGCGCGCTTTCAGGAATAAGTCGTAGATGATGAAGCCCAGGTAGGACTTGCCCGCGCCATGGTCTACCAGCGCGAGATTTTGATTTTCTGCAAGTACTTCGTTTAACAGTGGTTCGATGAAATGGAACAGGTGATACACCTGCTTCAATTTTCGCCTGCTATCCTGATTGAGATTTCCGTCGCGTGTCACGATATGCAGCTCTTTGAGCAGTTCGATGGATTGATTCGGCTTTATTCCGGGTATTGGGTCCATGGTTTGAGTTTTAGCCGAATTTGATTTTCATGGCCAACACGATCCCGGCCAATAGCAGCGTGACCGAGTTGGCGATGATGATCGGCCATGAATCTAGCATGAAACCATATGCCAGCCACAGCGCGACGCCTGCCGTGAAGAGGGCATACATCCCCAGTGATATGTCTGCTGTGTGGCTCGTGCGCCATACCTTCCAGGCCTGAGGAATGAAGGCAATTGTGGTAAGTGCGGCTGCGGAACTTCCTGTCCAGTCAGTAATTGTCATGGCCGATATTGATTGTTTTGCAGGGGATGATTATAGCGTTGCAGCAAATTGCAGGAACGATGAATGGCCGCTGCCGGTAAACAGCCCCTGTCAGGCGGGCAAATATAAAAACGCATTTAGTATTTGACGGGGCCAAGATGCCTTGCTATAGTGGCGTTCTTCGCTGACGCGGGGTGGAGCAGCTCGGTAGCTCGTCGGGCTCATAACCCGAAGGTCATAGGTTCAAATCCTGTCCCCGCAACCCATCAGCCAGTTCTTTAAAAAACAAACGAACAACCGACGAGTGTAGGTGCTTGGTTTTTGGGAAGTTTCCGTGGTCAATTGGATACGGGAACGACTTTAAAAATATAGTAGTACTTACG
>JAJZEQ010000040.1 GCA_021851345.1 Pseudomonadota bacterium | reverse complement strand
ATCCCGTCGGGGGCGGGTGACCCGTCGTTTTGAGGAACCAAAATAAATGCTGAAGACCGATTTGCCCCACTTATACATTAAAGGCCGGCGCTTGCTGCCGATCGTGCAGGGGGGCATGGGGGTAGGCGTATCCGCGCACAGGCTGGCGGGCGCGGTGGCGCAGCAGGGCGCGGTCGGCACCATCGCCAGCATCGATCTGCGCCTGCATCACCCTGATCTGGTGGCGCAGGGAAAGCACTGCCGGGACAAGGCAGTACTGGATAAACTCAATCTGGTCGCACTGGAACGGGAGGTTAAAGCCGCCCTCGACACGGCGGGCGGTGAGGGTCTGGTGGCAGTCAACGTGATGAAGGCGGTGACCGAACATGCCGCCTTGGCGCGCCAGGCATGCGCGAGCGGGGCACAGGCCGTGGTGATGGGTGCCGGCCTGCCGCTGGACCTGCCCGAACTGACCGAAGGTTTTTCCGAGGTGGCGTTGATCCCCATCCTGTCCGATGCGCGTGGAATCGGCATCGTGCTGAAGAAATGGATGCGCAAGAATCGCCTGCCCGACGCCATTGTGATTGAGCACCCGCGCTATGCCGGCGGCCATCTTGGCGCCCCCAAACCGGAGGACATCAACGATCCTCGCTTCGATTTCCCCGGGGTTCTGGAAACCGTGTTCCATTTGTTCAAGGATCTGGGCATTGAACGCGAGCGCATCCCGCTGATACCAGCCGGCGGTATCAACACTCACGAAAAAATTTGCGACCTGCTCACACTCGGCGCCAGCGCGGTACAGCTCGGCACACCATTCGCGGTTACCGAGGAGGGGGACGCTCACCCCAACTTCAAAAAAGTGCTGGCGGAGGCCAGGCCGGAAGACATCGTCACTTTCATGAGCGTTGCCGGCTTGCCTGCGCGCGCGGTGCTGACGCCGTGGCTAGCAAACTACCTGCGCCGGGAAAGCAAGCTGCAGGATTGCGCCAAAAGCCATCTGGCGCGTTGCGCGTCCGGGTTGCATTGTCTGACCCAGTGCGGGCTGCGCGACGGCATCGCGAAGGCCGGGCAATTTTGCATTGAGTCGCAGCTGGCTGCAGCGCTGCGCGGCGATATCGGCAAGGGCTTGTTCTTCAGGGGCTCGGAAAGCCTGCCGTTTGGCGCTGCCATCCGGTCAGTGCGGGAACTGCTGGACTATCTGCTTAATGGCAACAAGCCCGTGCTTTCATAAGCGTGCAAATTTCAGAGCGCACCTGATGGATGTCAACAGCGTTGCAACGCCGAACCGACAAGGTCAGCCATGCCAACGTTTGACAATATCACTGGTTGTTACCCCAGAACTAGGATGTACCGCGCCTTGAGAGATTGGTAGAGCGAATCGCGGACATCGTCAGCGTTCAGATCCACTCTACTCAGTACTTCGACCAAGTGTTCGTTATCCTCGCGACCATTCCATATCTTGATATAGGTCCCGGCCTTGTATCCGTGATCCTGGCGGAATACGTTGAGTACGTTCTTCCCCACGTATTGCTTGAACAGTTCCAGCCAGTTCATTCCACAGTCCGACAATAGCGATTCAAATAACGCCAGGTTAGTGCGTTTGGCAGCGGCCAGGCCAACCAGCAAGTCGAGCTTTTCCAGCAGATTGATATGAGCGAGGCCATAGTATTGGTTATCAAATTGAACTGATTTTTGGCACAAGTTGAGTTCGGCCATCATCTCCATTTTGGCCAGCGGAATGACCCCGTGTTTGCTCTGGATGACGGCCGATAGCATGAAGTGCCAGATATCGACCAGCTCCATGCGCAACTGCGCCATGTCGCAGTCCTGCTTTTTCCACCACTTCCAGCCGTGATGTTCGATCGCCTCAACACCTTCGACCTGAATGGCGCGATGCCAGTTATTCCTGGCCAATACCCAGTCAGGGTTAACCTTGCTGTTCATATCGTCCTGCATTTTCAGCATGGCATCAAGTTGCGTTTCAATGAGCGTCATTAATTTTTGTTTGGATTTTAGGCACGCGCATTCTACCAGCACGGTTGGATCATTTACTATTTGTCTACTGGCACAGTATAGTAATCATTCATCACCACGAACTGCCACCACAAACTGCCGCTGGGACTAAAAAATTCGCATTGCCATGAAGCTGACCGTTTTCAAACGCGAGCCGTTACACCTACTAAACATAATACATTCCGAATTGCCTTGCCAATCCATCCAGCGCCATATTGACCGCAATTACGTGATGCAGAATCAGCACATAGCGCCAAGGTTTACCGCCATGGGTGGCGGTGTAGTCGGAAGCATCGATTACAGCGTCCTTCTTGGCTAGAACAATCGCATCATCTGGTTGCTGGCCTTTGGCTCCAGCATGTAGATCGTGTTATTCGTTTCGGCCACAAAGTCAGGCTAATATTCCAGATGGTCAGCTCCCTGTTTGTAGAAAATCTGAAATTTCCCCTTGGAGGGCTTGAACCACTTTTCTGCATCACGCTCAAGAATGACTGCACGTGCTCCGCCTCTGAATCAAACTTTTGTTCCGTTTACAAACAGCGCTTGAAACCGCCAAACACATATTTCGACATAGGGCTCTTATCTTCAGGAGACACGCGATAATCAGCGGGCGGTTCATTGACGGAGAGTTTGACACATAATGTTGATGGGTATAGTCTTCAAAAATCTACACCGCAGCTTATTGCTCGGTTGATATTGGCGACCTGACCAATTCAAATAAACAGGAGACACGCAAGTGTCCTTGTAGAAGCACCGATAGCGTCACCAAGGTAAGCACGGTGACATAAAGTAGTACCAAAGCAAGCCCAAGCGGGGACACTTCCCCGCAAGGGCATGGTGTCCCTTTTTTTGTCTCAACGAAAAGAAGGAGAGCACCATGATAATCGTAATTCTTGCTTGCTGTATTTCAGGCTACATCATCAGCCGCCCAGTAGTACGCGCGCTGGATTTGTAATTAAACAAAACCCAACCGGGGACATCGTCCACGGTTTGGGCGTGGGATCTCCGGTTTTCGCATCAACGAACTACGGAGATCACCATGAAAAGAATTGTCCGAAATTTACCGAATGCCACATACCACAGTGGGAGCGAAATCTCTCACAGCGGCATTGTGCAGTTGCTACGTTCTCCTGAGCATTATCTGCAATACAAAAATGGAACGGTAGAACCTACACCAGCAATGGAATTTGGATCTGCTTTCCATAACTTCATCCTTGAACCAGAAGTGTTTGCCAAAGAATTCACCCTCGCGCCGAAGTTTGACAAGCGCACCAAAGAGGGCAAGGAATTGGGGGCAAAATGGGACGAGAATAACGCTAAGAAATCTCCTTTGACAGGCGAACAAATGGATACACTGGCCGCAATGCGGATGAGTGTTTTCAATCACGAAGGTGCGGCGAAGTTGCTGCGCGAAGGTGAGGCTGAAACATCCTTGTTCTGGACGGAAGAATACACTGGCTTGCCATGCAGGATTCGCCCAGACTGGATGTTTTCGCGCGGTCTTGCAGACCTAAAAAGCTGCATCACTGCTGGCAGGGATGGTTTTTCCAAAGCGGTAGCGAGTTTGGGTTATGACGTTCAGGCGGCTTTTTACATTGATGGCATGAAGGCGGTGACTGGCAAAACAGTCAATTTTTACTTTATCGCCGTTGAAAAATCCGCTCCTTTCTCGACTGCGTGCTACATGGCCAGCCAGGAAATGGTCAAAGTAGGGCGTGCAAAGTATCGCGGTGCTCTGGAGTTGCTGAAGTGGTGTCAGGATAATAATTCTTATCCGGGCTATCAACCAGGCGGACAGATTGAAACAATTGATCTGCCACGATGGGCAGCAAACTTTGATTTAGAAGATTAAGCAATATCCACCTGACGGGGACACTTTCCCGTCAGGGTTTGTGTCCCTTTTAATTGTAATAATTTGGGAGACACAACATGGGAATTGTAATTTTGATGGTGTTGGCATTTGGGATTTTTTCAACCCTTCGTGCGGCATCAGGTTTTGTCAGAACTTGCTCAAATACCAGCACATCTGCAACATCAGTATCGGTTCAACCTGCACCATTGGCCGAACCGGACTGGTCTGCATATGAAACACCAACTTTCATCAGGCGCGGAATATCGCATCCGGTGCTATCTAAAAAGAAACAAAAGCGTGTTCGCAAGACAAAATCAGCGAATGCAAATCTGATTGAGGCAGTGCTTTCCTGCTTCGAGGAGCGCAGCCTTGCGATCGCCAACATGCACAATCTAGAGGTGAAGGACGATCTGAAGGTTGAATTGCGATCTTTGCGGTGAAATGAAACCTGATATTGCCAAGCTGGACAAGAAGCTAACGGGTTTTTCTATCGTTATACTTTCGGCAGTCATTATCGTAAACCATGACTCGCTTGTGTTATTAGGCCGAATCATAGGCTTGTTGAAGCAGTAGAAATACTTCTCGCTTAGCGGCGAGAACCCACTGGGACACCATCCCAGTGGGGCAGGATGTCCTTTTTGTTTCACCAAAAAAAGGAAAGCATCATGCGTAAAATTATTCAACTCGAACGTATTAAATCCAAAGTACTACGGATTGCTTTAACTGCATTTCGCGCTAACCCATCATTGGGCGCGTGCCAGGCAAAAGCACTGTTTGCGGAAATCGTTGCCCACTTGAAATCGGGCATGAAGGACGCGGATATTGTGAAAGCAGTCCTTGATAATCACGCGACCAGCAAACCATCCGGTCACATGTCGCTGAATTAAATGTAGTCGCTGCAGCACCCCTCTGGGACACCAAACCCAGTCGGGGATGGTGTCCTTTTTTGTTTCACCTTAAAAAAGGATCATCATCATGGCTTTGCAGGCACTCAAAAACATCCGCAATACAAATAGCGCAGGGAACGAAGAGCAGCAAAAAAACTTCCCTGCAATGCTTGAACAGTTCAAGGGCGAAATTGCCCGCGCACTGCCCAAGCACATTAATCCTGATCGTATGGCACGCATCGCTCTCACCGCGTTTCGCATGACACCAAAACTGGCTGAATGTGATCCGCGAAGCGTGTTTGCAGCCGTTATTCAGTCCTCGCAATTGGGATTGGAAGTCGGTCTGATGGGCGAAGCTCACCTCGTCCCATTTGGCGGTCAGTGTCAGCTCATTCCGGGTTACCCCGGATTGATGAAGCTGGCGAGAAACAGCGGTCTGGTAACAGACATCTACCCCGAAGTAGTACGCATGAACGACAAGTTCGCGCTCAAGTTGGGAATGGAGCGTAATTTGGAACACGAACCACTCACGACAGCGGGCGGCTTTCCAGCGTCTGATGAAGAGCGTGGCGAAGTGGTCGGTTTTTATGCGGTTGGTGTTCTGAAAGATGGTAGTCGCACTTTTGTCGCAATGGGTCGCGCCGAAGTTGAGCGCATCCGTGATGGCAGTCGCGGCTATCAGGCGGCCAGGAAGTACAAGAAGGAATCCATCTGGGATACCGACTTCGCTTCAATGGGCTTGAAAACAGCGATTCGTCGTCTGTGCAAGTACCTGCCAAAATCTCCTGAGCTGGCAACAGCACTGGTGATAGATGAACAAGCGGGACGACAAAAGTTTGACCTGGACGCAGTCATCAATGGCAGCTACACGCCAGTGGTTGACGAAGAATCAGGAGAGCTGCTGGATCACGATGACAAGGCGGAAGCCGAGGCATCAGAAACCGTAATCGTGGGCGGCGTAACAGCCACCAGGACCAAGGTGAATGAGGGCGTAACAGCCTTCGTTATTGACCCGGCGCAACAAGCCAGAAAGCCAATGACCAAACTCGAAAAACTCGACAAAGTTGTTGCTGATATGAAGTCGTCTAGCACCCTTGCCGTATTGGACGAGATTTACGTTCGTGCTGAAGGGAATCTGGAAGACGCAGAACTGGAAGTTGCGCTGCGTGAATACCGCAAATGCAAAGATTCGATAAACGAGAAAGGCAGTCTGATCTAACCAGCAAGCAATATCCACCTGACGGGGACACTCTCCCGTTAGGGATTGTGTCCTCTTTTAGTTTTTAATTTTTAATTGGGAGACGCAATCATGGGAATTTTATTTGATATGGCCGCATTTTACAGGTGGCTAGACACTGCCTCTGACCGAGAGCTTCTTGCTCGCCGGGACGATTCGGTGAATGTCGAATCTCGTCTTACAGACGATGATCTGAAGCGCGATATGAAACGGCTGATTAGGATAATTGAGGAAGAGCTTGTGACACGGAAGTTTCGAGCCTAAAGCTCTCTCTACGCCCCCTTGCCAGAATGTCGGAAGCGTTACCGTTTCCGCTCATGATGGCAAGCACTGCGGCGGCCTCGTAGTTGGTTGTGGCCTTATGTCTGATTCTCATCAACGCAAGATCGAAAGCCTCCGATCGCGATAGTTTGAAATGCTCACAAAGCTGATCAAACTCATCATGACCGAAAACCCAAGGCCGGTTGAACAGGAAGTGTTTTTTGCGTTCCAGTTCTTCTTTGCCTCCAGCAATAACTGTGAAGGTTGGTTTGTGTGATTCATTCATGCAGGCAGTCTAGCACGTTACGAAAACCAACACGGGATCACCATATCCCGGATGGGGCATGGTGTGACCGTTTTTATGTAGCAACTAAAAAAGGAGAATCACCATGTTGAACAAAGTGCAATTGATTGGTCGTTTGGGCAAAGATCCCGAAGTTCGTGTCACCACCTCAGGTGATGCAGTCACCAATGTCTCGTTGGCAACAACCGAGACTTGGAAAGACAAACAAGGGCAACAGAACGAGAAGACGGAATGGCACAACCTTGTGTTTTTCCGCCGTCAAGCCGAAGTCGTAGGGGAGTACCTGAAAAAAGGCGCGCTCATCTATGTCGAAGGCAAGCTCACGACAGAGAAGTATCAAAAAAACGGTGAAGATCGTTACATCACTAAAATTGAGGTCTCCGACATGAAAATGCTCGGCGGTGGCAACAAGGCGACAGACGAAAAGCATCATGAAGCCGAACCAGCAAAGAGCAATACTGCTGGTGCGGGCAAAGGTTCTAAACCGGCAACAAAATATGCCGGTCCAGAACCTTTTTAATTGAAGCAACCACCCAACGGGGAAACATTCCCGTTGGGGATGCTTCCTTGCCGGTGGTCTAACAACTACCACTCTCCCGGGACACACCAAAACATCCCGATGGGTGCTTTGGTGTGTCCCGGAAGGGATTAAATCAAGGAGGCATGATGAAAGCGAAAGAATTAAAGCAATTGGCATCTGGACGCTGGGAAAGCATTGTTGCATCGCTTGCCCCGCAGCTAGCCCAGGCGATAGAGCGATTACCGCATCACGTTCCGTGCCCTGTGCATGGTGGCGTAGATGGTTTTCGCCTGTTCAGGGATTTTGGCGAAACAGGCGGCGGCGTGTGCAACACATGCGGTATCCAGCATGACGGACACACGCTGATCATGTGGGCGAATGGATGGGATTTTATGACGGCCCATCGAGCCATAAGCGATTTGTTGCCAGGGGAAGGTACGAACCGGTACCGTCCCCCGGTAGCACCTCGACAGGTCGTAAAAAAAGAAGAGGTGGACGTTCAATCCATACGGGAGACACTAAACCATGTATGGAAACAGAGCGTCTCACTTTCAGCACCCAAAGCGCGGCCGGCAAGAATGTATTTTGCCAACCGTGGAATCGGTCTGATCGACTATCGTAAAATTGATAGCGACATGATCCGGTTTGTCCCTGTTCTTGAGTATTACGAAGAGGGGAAGCTATTGGGCAAATATCCAGCCATTGTTTCGATGATGTGCGATGCAAACGGTCGTCCTTCGACTGTGCATCGCACCTACATTACGCACGATGGCGTGAAGGCAGCTGTTTCGTCGCCCAAGAAAATGATGCGGCACTGTGCCGATAATTTATTTGGCGCGATGAGGATAGCGGTAAAGGGCAACAGCAAGACGCTGGCAGTCACAGAGGGCATCGAAACGGCACTGGCAGTCATGGGTGCTTTCAAGTTGCCGGTATGGGCTGCTGGCAATGCGTACTTGCTGGAAAACTTTGTGCCGCCGCAAGGTGTGGACGTGGTGATCTATGCCGACAAAGACCGGCCTTCCAGGCAGCACCCGGAAGGCCACGGTTTGAGTTCGGCAAAGTTGCTGCTGAAACGTCTTTGGAGCGAAGGCATCAAGGCCGGCATCAAGCTACCCGAAGAGGACATTCCACAAGGCATGAAATCGTTGGATTGGCTGGATGCGTTAAACGGTAGTGTGCATCAGGCACCTGCCCAAAAAACCGTTTCTCGTTAAGCATAACCTCGCAAGGAGGGTGCTGACCGACAATAGTTTTAC